>JBAWXE010000037.1:0-23255 GCA_037144255.1 Bacteroidota bacterium
TATTTATGGTTTATTAGTCTCTGCTGCAATAACTATTTATCCAGGTTATTATTTAATGGTACCGTTTTTTGTTTTGTTTACATTTCTATTATTTGAGAACGAAAGGTGGAGTTTACGAATTAAGAGATGTGCCATATTATGTACAGGTATTGTTACAACAATTCTGATAATGCAATTTATTTCATTCATTGGGGGCACAAACTATATTCATGGTGCAGCTCAACTTTCAAAAACAATATTACAAGGTGATTTTAAAGAAGGGTTTAGTTTCGTACTATACTATATGATGGATGTAGAAAACACTTATGGTTTTGTTTGGATAATAGGTATTATACTATTTGTTATCATATCGTTTAAATCTGTAATTGCGAATAGATTTGGCAGTAATTATAAATACGGTATCCTTTCTATATTTATTTATTACAGCTTAGTTGTATTTTTCTATTACGCCTATAATTCTTATGTTTTACATAAGATGGTATTTTATGGAAGGATATTGCACATGTTCATACCGGCTATTGTCTTAGCTACATTTGCTGTTGTTGATATTTGTAAGGAAAATACGAAGCGTATCATTACAGTGATATTATTATCGGTAGCAATTGTAAATATTAGTGTTTTTTATGCAAAAGCTAATAATGTAGTTTACCCGTTGAAAATAATTGAGAAGTACAGGATAAATACTAATTCTTCTGAGAAATTATTAGCATTTAAATCGTACTTTCCTTATAAAACAATTGAAAGTGACACAAATCATTCTAATGCGTATACTATACTAAATTTGGCTTATTTCAAAACGCCTGATTTTGATAGCAAATTATCTTTTGATCATAGGGATACAATTGTATATGCCCTGCATTTTCAAAATCTAAAAGCATTTCAATATGAAGGATTATTAAGAGAAGTGAGAGATAGCCTGAATGATCATCCAATATATATTGGCGTTTTTAAATTGGTACATTAGCATTCATAATTTTCCTACAACACCAAAATATGTTTCTTACAATAAGAGATATTATTAGAAAACAACCAGAACTAATACTGATTCCATTATTTCTGGTTATCTATGCTTTCTGTCTTACATTTCAATATGTTGAGGGAGATGATGCATATTCCGTATTTTTTCATGCTTTAGGTAGAAATAAGAATATTGAAGGTCCTTATTCTCCATATCAAGGTATGATGGATTGGGTACTATGGTTATTACCTGCCAATGAAACTATAGTAAGAATTGTTGCAATTAGTATTCATGCAGTATTTGGTATCATATTTCCAATTGTTACTATTAAACTTGGCAAAACATTTGAAATATTTAAGGAAAGTAAGAATAATACTATTCTATTTTTTGTATTTCTGATACCATTTATAAATCCGGAATATATATTTTTTGGTATTTATTACCAATGTTCAACAATTGCATTAAGCTTGATTTTGATAGCTCATATGATGCTCAAGAGTGCATATTTGAAGGAGAAAAAATTGACTTCAATAATATTTGCTGCAATTGTTTTTGGAATTGGTGTATGCTTTAGATGGGATACAGGTTTGTATCTATTCGTTATCATGATAGATCTTTACATGGTATATACAGACAATCTGAAAAGAAAAGATAAGATCATATCTGGTATAGGAAAGGTTATTCTTACAGCAACATTATCAGGTTTGGGTGTATTATTATTTGTTTATGCAGAGGGTTATGGTATAAATGACATTTTATTTAGGATCGCATTTGCTAAAGAATTTGTTGAACATGAACACCATGTAATAAGCTGGATGATAAATATTGGTTCTAGTTTGAGTGTATTTACTCCATTTGTCGTACTCTTTTTCTTAATTGGTTGTTTTGTACTTGTTAAGCGAAAGAAACCATTACTCCTTATTTTGTTTATTGTAGCTTATGTTCCTGTATTGAAATTTTATCCTACTGAGATTTTGAATCCTCGTAGAATAATTAATGCGATACCTATGCTTATGATGATTTGTTATGTTGGTTTCAATTATATGTTTGTATTACTCGCTTCTTATAAATCGACTGCATACGTATTAGGCACTATTATCGCATTTATACCATGGATAATTGGCGTTCAGGTAAATACAGACAATACTATGTGGGGCCCAGGGTTTGACGTTAAAAGGCATGAGATACATAAAAAGAAGGCCGGGAAAACACTGGAAGATATTGACAAGAGGATACAAATAAAGGATGTAAAATTCGTTTTTCTCGGCGATGGATTCGCAGTACCGTTTGAAGGGCCCAGACCTATATGGGGTTACTATGATGTCATTTTTGGTGGTAAATGGAGAAAGTTATTGAATTACATGAACGATGAACGGGATGCAATGCTTGCTGTTGTAAAGAAGGAACATATCCCAATTCTTCAACAGGATTTTGGTGTCAATATGAGTATTAATCTTTTGAGAGATGGCTATACTACATTAGAAAAGAAGGGTGGAAAACAGATAGATAGTAATGTATTCATCAGGAGATTCTTTAAGGGTACTGATACGGTAACTTTTATGTACCCATTAACCTATTTCCATCTATCAATAATTGACTCTGCGTATATTCATCGGTGTATGAAAGCAATACATTCCCCAACATTAGGCTTGTATGTTTATAGTACTTCTATTCTTATGGAAATGAAGAATTCTTATCCTGATAAGGTGGTGATCTTTGGTCCTGCTACCGGTGAAATAAAATTTTAACTTACAAAGATGATCGACGATATTAAATTTTATTTCAAAAATTGTGGCCCAGAAGCAGTTGTGAATCCTGCCTTATGGGCACTAATTTATTATAGAATGGGCCATTTTTTGATCCATTCAAAATTTAGAAAGGTTAATCCATTTTGGTATATATATCTGGTACTTAATATACTATTCATCTTATTTTTTAAGATTGAACTACCTGCATCTTGCAAGATTGGTAAACGCTTATTTTTACCGCATGCATATGGGTTAGTTATGGGCCCGGACACCATAATCGGTAATGATGTTACGATAGGCCCTTGGGTGGTGATAGGTCATAACTTCGATGATAAATATCCAACAATAGAGGATGATTGTTATATAGGTCCGAAGGCCACATTATTGGGTGGTATTACAATAGGGAGAGGTAGCAAGATAGGTACTAATGCAGTTGTTACTAAGGATTTAGATCCCTATTCGCAAGTAGTATCGCTGAATAGAATGATAAGCAGTAGTGATTATTCCGAATAGAATTTGGGTTTATTGCGTATGAATTTTAATTATTACTACAATGAATCATAGAGAAATAAAAGAATTATTAAAGATCAGAATTGTTGAGGAGAGTTTTCTGGAGCTATTTGGGCAAGGGAAACTCAATGGTACTGTACACACATGTATAGGACAGGAGTTGTCAGCGGTAGCATTTGCCGGACAACTCAATAAATCTGATTTTGTATTTTCCAATCACCGATGTCATGGACACTATATTTCCTATACTCAGGACTGGAAAGGACTTATTTCAGAATTAATGGGTAAAAAGGCAGGTGTTTGTGGTGGTATCGGAAGTAGCCAACACTTGCATAAATATAACTTCTTTTCAAATGGAATTCAGGGAGGCATAATGCCTGTTGCAGGGGGGTATGCGCTTGGTAATAAATTGATGAAGAATGGTGCTGTAGGTGTAGTATATATAGGAGACGGAACATTAGGTGAAGGTGCAGTGTATGAGACACTTAATTTGATATCTAAATGGTCTATACCGCTATTAGTAGTTTGTGAGAACAATCAGTATGCACAATCCACGTCTATTAAAGATAATTTGGCAGGTGATATAAAAGCCCGTGCAGAAGCGTTTGGTATTGAAACAAGAGAGGGATCTACATGGAATGATGCTGATGAATTTATGGCTAGTGCTAAAGACGCTATCGATTATGTAAGGGTTAATGAAAAACCTTTGTTTTTCTTGGTTAATACTTACAGACTGAAAGCACACTCAAAAGGAGATGATGATAGAGACAAGAATGAAATTGAAGAATATCAAAAGAAGGATTTTTTAGAAGTTTTTAAAACTAAAGATCCTGAAACATACAATAACTACTACACCAGAATATATGAAAGTGTTTGGGAGCACATCAAGAGTAATTACGATGCTCCTGAAACTCTATTAGAGGATTATTACGATGCTCCTAATGCAAGTGATAATAATGTTGAATGGAAAGAAATAACATTTACAGATCAAAGACTAGTAACTATTATTAATGAGTCTCTGAATAGTATATTAGGATCTAATGAAAAATCCGTAGTTATTGGAGAAGATATCAAGGATCCATATGGTGGAGCATTCAAGATAACGAAGGGATTAAGTACCAAATATCCTGAGAGAGTACTTACTACATCTATTAGTGAGTCTGCTATTGCCGGTTTTTGTAATGGATTAGCTTTAAACGGTTTCAAGCCATTTGGTGAGATCATGTTTGGAGATTTCACAGCTCTCACTTTTGATCAAATGCTGAATCATGCAAGTAAGTTCTATTACATGTATAATAAGCAGATCACTTGCCCAATGGTTATCAGAACACCTATGGGTGGAAAGAGGGGTTATGGACCTACTCACAGTCAGACAATTGAAAAGCACTTTTTGGGAATGGATACTTTTGAAGTGCTTGCCATAAATCGCTTGTTAGACCCTACGTATGTATATGAATACGCTTCAAAACGCATTCATCCTACATTGATCATTGAGAACAAAGTAGACTATGGTAAAAGGCATACTGCCCCTACCCTAAAAGGATATCAATATTTGTATTCTAATACAGAAATACCACATGTGCTTGTAAGACCGGCAGTTACAGTGGCTGATCTTACTTTCATTACTTACGGTGGAAATATTGATACTGTATTAGAATCTATGGAGGATGTATTCACAGAATTGGACCATATACCGCAAATATTATGTCTTTCAAAAATTGACCCTTTGCCATTATCATTGATCATAGAAATATGTAAAGACACTTCTTATATTATCACGGTAGAGGAAGGAAGTAAGCGTGCTGGATGGGGTAGCGAAGTCATTGCTGCATTGTCTGAGGCGCTACCGGGTAAAAAAATGAAAAGAATAGCTTCTATGGAATGTTCAATACCAAGTGTAAAATCTCTTGAAGAAGCTGTGCTGATCAGTAAAGAGCGCATTGTAAAAGAACTAACATCATTATCATGAATATATTGCAAAAAATAGCAGTTCCACAGGAATCTGTGAATGACGATAAACTCTTGGTAGTTAACGTGCATGTTCAGAGTGGAGATAAGGTAACAAAGGGTCAGTTGATAGCTGAGCTGGAATCATCGAAGGCAATTGTTGATATTTTTTGTGAAGCAGACGGCTATGCAAATGTATTCTGTAAGCCTGGCCAAGAGCTCTCGGTTGGTAAAATAATGTTTGAGATCACAGATGTATATATTCCGGGTGCAGTTTCCAATGTTCCTTTTAATACATCTATTCCCAATGCAATTACTACTAATTCGAATATACAGATTCATACAGAATTCTCTAAGCAAGCACTATTGTTAATAGCAGAGTTGAAAGCAGATAAATCTCTTTTCAAAAACGATGACTTTGTAAATACAAGGATAGTAAAAAAACGACTCGGTTTAGAGCCTACAGAATCCCCTGCACAAGGAACAGTTGCACCAATTAAAAAAGCATCTTTAAGTCTACCGATTTCTAAGGAACTCAAATTTGTTGAGCATGATATCATCAAGAAAAGAGAAATAGAATTCCTCAATGTAGTTAACTCTACGGGCTTAGTAAGTAACCTAACTGTGGAAATTAATGTTTCTTATTTTGATAGCAGAGTACGCAGATATCAAGAGATCATTTTTTCAACACCATTACCTCTCGTTATTTTTGAGTGTTCAAGACTGCTTGCCAAATATCCGGTACTGAATGCGTTTTACGCAAATGAAGGTGTTTACTTTCATGCGGAAGTGAACGTAGGATTTGCAGTAGATATGGGTAAAGGATTGAAAGTTTTGACCATCAGAAATACAAATACCAAAAGCTTAAAAGAAATTGAACATGAGATATATCGACTAATAGAGGGTTACAATGATAATTCTTTGAAAAAGGATGATACCACTGGTGCTACTTTTACTATTACAGATCTATTTGCATCTGCTACTGCTAATTTCTTGCCTTTAGTTAATGCGCAAAACTCCACTATCCTGGGAATAGGAAGTTTAAATGATGAAATGACAAAGTTTCAATTGAGTTGTTCATTTGATCACAGAGTTTCAAATGGTAAAGAAATATCTGTCTTTTTGGGAGATCTGAAAACGCGTCTTGAAGGCTACTTAGCTGATCAGGAAATGTTGGAACTTGCCCGTAAAAGAGAGCCATTGACTGAGTGTTACAAATGTATGCGTAAAACTGATGATGATATGAACGGGCAGGTGCAATTCATGAAAGTATTAGTGAAAGGGAAAGAAGATATTATTTGTTCTAATTGTTTACTCGTTTGGTAAATATGGATACTGAAAAGATCATAAGCGCTTATAAGAAGCTGTCTAAGAACAATTTAGAGGTTACATCACTTCAAATGGTTGTTAGCAAAACAGATTTTACTTCAATAATGTATGATAGATTTATTTCTATTTTAGCTGCTGAAGGTATAAAATGGGATGGGGCTGCAATGTCAGTTGAGAGCCTATTGGGGAATGCAGGAACAGTTGTATCAAGTAATATTGCAAATCGAGTTCAAAGCAATAGCACATCTAATAATATTGCTGCTAATTGCAATGTTGGAATTGATATTGAACACGCAGTAAATATGCCCGATGCTATCGACTATTGGGAAGATGAGTTCTACAAGTCCAATTTTACAAATACTGAAATAGCACATTGTACTGCTAAAGATGACCCAAAGGAATCTTTCGCAGGGATCTATGCATGTAAAGAAGCTATATTAAAATCAGATGCGGGATTGAAATTAAGCGCATTCAGAGAACTTGAGATAAAATTTGATGATGCAGGCCGCCCTTCATGTGTAGGATGGTCCGTGTCAATTTCTCATAGTAATGGTATTTGCATAGCAATTGCTGTAAAACAAATGGCCAAACCTGAACCAAAAAAAATTCCAGAACGTACAGATATAGCTACACGGACAGTAGAAGTAAATAAGCCCAAACGCCGTTTTTTCTTTTTTTAAGATGAATTTAATCAATAATACATGTGTGGCATAGCCGGTTGGATAGGTAAGGTAAGTTTCGACAAGGTGGTAGTATCTGATAAGATGAAGAAAGCTATGTATCATCGGGGACCTGACTTGCAAATAGACATGCATTGGGATAATGTGACCTTTATTCATAACAGATTAAAGATCATTGACCTTAGCGAACTCGGTAATCAACCTATGAGCAATGAGGATGGAACAGTGTGGATAGTATTCAATGGCGAAATATACAATCACCATGATCTAAGAACTGAACTGGAAGCAAAGGGCCATATTTTTAGAAGTAAGAGTGATACCGAAGTTATAATTCATCTTTATGAAGAAATGGGTGCAGATTTTGTGAATAGACTTCGTGGCATGTTCGCTATATGTATATATGACAAGAATAAGAACAAGTGTGTTATTGCTCGCGATAGATTCGGCATTAAACCCCTTTTTTATTATCAGAAGGAAAATTCTTTTTTGGCTTTTGCTAGCGAATTAAATACCATCAAGCAAATATCTGATATTGACCTATCTGTTGATATGCAGTCTATTTACGATTTTACTGCGTTGTTCTATATACCCGCACCAGCTACATTTTATAAACATATACATGCGGTAATGCCTGGTGAGGTGATTGAGATAGCTAATAATGGCTCGGTGCTCACTATCAATAAGAACCGATACTATAGACATTTACCAAAGCCCAATAATTCATTTTCTGATTCAGAGGTTATAGAAGAAGTAAAACAACTTATAGAAAGAGGCGTTAGCCGTCAATTAGAAGCTGATGTCCCCTTAGGGTCATTATTAAGTGGTGGTATTGATTCATCGTTGGTATCATATTTCGCTCAGAAGAACATGAGTGCGAAGCTAAATACCTATAATGTAAAGTTTCAGGAGGCAGAGTACGATGAAAGTTGGGCAGCGATAGAAGTTGCAGAACAAATACACTCTAATCATAGCACTTTGCAAATGGCAGAACAAAGTGGTAATTGGGAACATGTGATTGCTCTATTACGTCATGCTGGTCAACCTTTTGCCGATACATCAATATTTGCTGTACAAGGTGTATCTGCACTAATGAAGCAATATGTAACAGTGGCTATGTCTGGTGACGGAGGTGATGAGGCATTTGGAGGCTATACAATATATAATGAAATTGAACAGATTAATAGTTTCAATAGTATTCCTAAAATACTTACTTGGCCACTAGTAAATGCTGTTCATGCAGTAAATTCAATAACAGGCAAATTTGCTAGACCTAGTAGAATATTAAAGACTTTCTATAACAAGGATGTAGTAGCTGTTACTGAGAATATGTATCGCTGGATGAAGCATGAAGAGCATGATAAGTTGTGGAAGAGTAACTCCTCTTACTTACCCGTTAGACGTTATTTTGAAAGCGATTACGAACAACTAAAAGCTCAGAACTTAAAAGGACTAGAGTTATTATCAGCTTTATGTACTTTAAGCAATACAAATTTGGTATTACCAAACGATTTTCTTTTTAAGGTAGATACAGCTAGTATGCATGAGAGTATTGAGATAAGGGTACCTATGCTGGATGAAGATCTATTTGAAAGGGGAATGCATTTGCCTCATCGATTAAAAACACATAATAAAGAACTTAAGTATATTCTCAGAGGTGTTGCCAAGCAAGTCTTGCCGGAAAAAGTAGCCAACAAACCTAAATGGGGCTTTGGCATACCTGTAGATACTTGGGTAAATAAAGATTTTAAGAGTAAAGTATACGAATATATAAATAACGATAACAATCCGCTAAAGGATATACTTGATCCGATAGTATATAAAAAGTGGATTGATTGTTTCTGTAATGATAAACCTCATACAGATGTTTCACGGGAAGGTTTATATCAACGAATGACAATGTTATTAGCATTGTCATTACATTTAGAAAAATAGTGAAAGTATTACACATACATGTAGGAAATGAATTGATACCTGATGTTTCGCTACCATCAGACTATTATTTGCAACGTAATTCTTTTCACGATGGTCAGCTGAAATATTATAGCAAATGGGATATTGTCAACGCAGACACCCAAATGCATTCTATTCAGCAAAAGGGTATAGATGTGATATATGGTCACTTATCCGATAGAAGGACAATTAAGGCCTTATGGCGGGCCGGCTGGAGACTCAGAAAGGTATGTAAAGAAGAAAAGGTGGATATAGTACATGTGTTTTGGGGAAATACGACTGCTTTTATGACAACCTTATTTTCTCCAAAACCTGTTGTTATCTCTTTTTCAGGTAGCGATTTGATAGGTAGTGTAGATGCTAAGGGCGAAATAACTAATGGGGGGAAGGTTTCACGTTTATTATCTCAGCTTGCAGGTTTGATGGCTACACGTATCATTACCAAGTCGGAAGATATGAAACGTCATTTGTGGTCTAATAGTAGAAAAAAGGCTACTGCTATTCCTAACGGTTTGAACCTTGAGAAATTTTAACCTCAAGATATTAAACGAGCTAGGTTACATCTAGGTTGGGATATGAACAAAAAATATATCATCTTTTTCGATGGTGGTGGCGCGGTTGTAAAGGATACTCCACTAGCTCGTCAGGCATTCGATATTGTAAATGTAAAAATGCCGCATGCTGAATTGATGATTCTGAAAGGTATAGTACATGACGAATTGCCTTACTACTATAATGCAGCAGATGCAATGCTTATTACTTCTTTTCATGAAGGGTCTAATAATTCACTTAAAGAAGCACGCGCATGTAACCTACCTATCGTATCAGTAAATGTAGGTGATGTCTCAGAACGATTACAAAATGTAAGTAATACCTACGTTGTAGATAATAGAAATGCTGTAGATATAGCAGATAAATTGATTTTGGTTTTACAATCTAACGCTCGTAGCAATGGCTCTGCCTATTCGCAAGATGTAAGTTTAGATACTATTGCAGACAAAATAATAAACGTCTATAAATCGATAAAGAACAAAATATGATCGTCATCATCGACTATGGAATGGGAAATGTGGGCAGTATTCAAAATATGTTAAAAAGGACTGGATTTGAATCTATTGTGAGTAGAGATAGGTCCGTTATTGATACTGCTGATAAGATTATACTACCGGGGGTAGGTGCTTTTGATGCTGCTATGCAAAGTTTGAAGGAATTGGATCTTATCGATTTATTACATCAAAAAGCAGTCGTCGAAAAGAAAACCATACTAGGTATTTGCCTTGGAATGCAGATTTTAGCAGCTTCTAGCGAAGAAGGTAAGCTGAAGGGCTTAGGATGGATAGATGCCGAAGTGAAAAAGTTTCAATCAGATAAATTGAAAATTCCACACATGGGTTGGAATATTGTTCATGATGTAAAACAAAGCCAACTATTTGCCAATATGCACAAACCTGAATTGCGCTTTTATTTTGTGCATTCTTATTATTTTAATTGTCACGATAAAACTGCCATTATTGGAGAAACTGATTACGGTAAAAGATTTACATCTGCGGTTAATAAAGAAAATATATGGGGCGTACAGTTTCATCCCGAAAAAAGTCACAAATTCGGAATGCAATTATTGAAAAATTTTGCTGAGCTAAATTAATATGTTACAAACTCGAGTTATTCCTGTCTTATTGCTTAAAAATAAAGGATTGGTAAAGACCGTTCAGTTTAAGAACGAAACCTATATCGGTGATCCTATTAATGCTGTTAAGATATTTAATGATAAAGAAGTAGACGAGTTGGTTTTTTTGGATATTGATGCCTCTAAAAATGGAACAGAACCAAATATTCCATTCTTGCAACAAATATGTACCGAGTGTTTTATGCCCATCTCTTATGGTGGTGGTGTAAGAACTTTGGACATGGCCAAAATACTTTTCAAGATTGGTATTGAGAAGTTGATATTTAATACGCTACTTTTTGAATCTCCTAATGTAGTGACTGATGTTAGTAATTATGCTGGTAGTTCTAGTGTCATTGCTTCTATCGATCTTAAAAAGAACATGTGGGGTAAGTTTAATGTTTTTTCTCACTCTGGCAAAGATATAAGGACAAAGGACCCCATAGCATTTGCAAAGGAGACCGAAAATATGGGTGCCGGAGAGATAATGGTGAATGTAGTAGATAATGATGGTATGATGAATGGCTACGCTCTTGATATCATCCAGAAGATCACATCTACAGTTGCAGTACCTGTAATTGCTTGTGGAGGTGCCAAGGATATCGAAGATTTCAAAAAAGCAGTAAGAAGTGCAGGTGCCTCTGCCGTGGCTGCCGGCAGTATGTTTGTTTTCTATGGCAAGCACAAAGCAGTATTAATAAATTATCCTGATAGATCAATTTTAGAAAAGGAACTTATATAAATGGATAACTCAACTGATTATAGGATCTGTACAAGATGCCTGATGGATACCTCTGATCCTGAGATCAAATTTGATGAACAGGGAAGATGCAATAATTGTACCTCCTATCTCGAAAAAGCAGCTGTTCGTATGATTCCCGACGAAAAGCGGGATGAGGAACTACAAAAACTTGTAGCAGTTATTAAAGAAAAAGGTAAGAATAAGGAGTACGATTGTATTATTGGAGTAAGTGGAGGTACAGATAGTACTTATGTTGCTTATAAAGTGAAAGAATTGGGACTCCGCCCACTGGCAATACACTTGGATAATGGTTGGAATTCTGAGTTAGCTGTAAAAAATATCGAAAAGACACTCACTAAACTCAATATCGAATTGTTTACTCATGTTATGGATTGGCATGAATTCAAAGATATTCAGTTGTCTTTTCTAAAGGCTTCTACCTCAGATATGGAAATTCCTACAGACCATGCTATTAATGCATTGCTTTTTCAACAAGCAGCAAAGTTTGGTGTGGAATATATTATTAGTGGTAGCAATTTTAATGACGAAGGAGTATTCCCGGAATCTTGGGCATATGGCCATCTCGATTGGAAATATGTGAGTGGAATTCATAAGCGTTTTGGTAAAGTATCCATCAAGACCTTTCCTTACCTCCCTTTGACCAAATTGTATTATTACCTTTTTGCCAAACGAATTAAAACAGTCTCTATTCTCAATTATATGCACTTTGAGAAAACAGAAGCAAGAAAATTACTTACTGAAAAATTGGATTGGGTTGATTATGGAGGAAAGCACAATGAATCATTATATACTAAGTTCATTCAGGAATATATACTCCCAAAGAAATTCAATATTGATGTAAGGAAACCATATTACTCAGGCCCAGTCCTTCGTGGTCAATTAACTAGAGAACACGCACTTGAGATGCTGCAAGCACCAATTGCAGACCCTAAAAGCCTACAGGATCAGAAGGATTATGTTCTGAAGAAACTAGAATTGACCGAAGATGATTTTGAGAAAATCATGAATTTACCGGTTAAAAGACATTTCGAGTACCCATCTAATTATAATCTATTCCTTAAATTAAGAAAAATGATTAACATGGCTCGCAAAATGGGTCTTGTACATAGCTAATATATGTGTGGAATTTTTGGGTATATAGGTAAGGAATATGTCGACCTTAAAGGTGCTACAGATATTATTACACATCGTGGGCCCGATGCCGAAGGCTTTTTGGGTTATGATATAGAGCAAAAGAAGATCAGTAAAGATATCAATGATTGTCTTGCGATATCTGGTCCTAAATTGCTATTGGGATTTAGGCGTCTATCGATAATTGATCTTTCTAGCCATGCCGACCAACCTTTCTCCGATCCTCAACGTGGCTTGCATATTACTTTCAACGGTGAGATTTACAATTATATAGAGATCAGAAAAGAGTTGGAAGCAAAAGGCTACAATTTCAGAACAAAATCTGATACCGAGGTACTAATGTATTCTTATGCTGAATGGGGTGAAAGTTGTGTCGAACATTTTAACGGAATGTGGGCCTTTGCAATACTCGATGAGAAAATGGGTAAGCTATTTTGCTCTCGAGATCGTTTTGGTGTCAAACCCTTTTATTATGCGCAGCTAGGTCAAGGTCTTGTATGGGGTTCTGAGATAAAGCAGTTATTTGTAGCTGGTGTTCCTAAGATCATCAATGAAGATGTTATCAGAGATTTCTTAGATCGCTCTTTGGCTGATCATACTTATCAAACATTTTTCAAAGGTATATATCAGTTACTAGCCGGACATTCATTTACGATTGATATTCATAATACTCATAATGCCATTCAACCTAAAATATTGAGACATTGGGAGCTACTTCCCGATGATCAATACCAAAATATAACCTATCAGGATGCTCAATCTGAATTCAAAAGGCTTTTCTCGGATTCAGTTAAACTTCGTTTTCGTAGTGATGTCCCGGTGGGCTCTTGTTTAAGTGGTGGCCTTGATTCATCTTCCATTGTCACCGTGGCTGCTACTATGTTCGACACCGATATCAATACATTTACTTCTCGTTTCGAATCAAAGAAATTTGATGAATCCTATTTCGCTAATTTGGTTAATACTAAGTATAAGAACGTTGTACCTCACTTTTGCAGTCTCAATGAAGAGATCCTACAAAGTGAGATAGATGAACTTATTTACCATCAGGATGAACCTTTTGGCACTTTTGGTATCATGGCGCAATGGGAAGTTATGAAACTGGCAAAGCAAAATGATGTAATAGTCCTTTTAGATGGCCAGGGTGGTGATGAATTGTTGGGGGGGTATCGCAAGTATTATGCATTCTTCTTAAAAGAATTAGTTCAACGACATCAATATGCGCTGGCGGCCAAGAATGCATTCTATTTAGTTAAGAATAAGGAATTCAATTTTTTCAATAAGGAAGGAATCTATCGCTACTTAGGTTTGACAAATAAATTGAACTATTTATCTGATCTGGGTAAACAACTTAAGCCTGGCATACAAATTGGCCTTGGCTCCGTAAGTGATATGAATGGCAAGGCAAAACAAGATATTGAACACTTTAGTTACCCACCATTGCTTCGTTTTGAGGATCGTAACTCAATGGCTCATTCCATAGAGACCCGCGTACCCTTTATGGATTACAGATTGGTTCGTTTTATTTATTCATTACCGGCTACTTATAAAATAAGGGAAGGTTATACCAAGGCATTATTAAGAGATAGCTTAAAAGGACTCTTGCCGGAAGAAACACGTACACGTATCAGCAAATTGGGTTTTGCCACTCCACAGTCCGATTGGATGGGTGACAAATTGAATACTTATTTTGCCTCATACTTCAGAACAATGAATAATCCATATTTAGATAATAAGGCAATATCGGATGATTTTGGAGCATACCCCAATTCAAAACTTCATAGTTGGGATTTCTCGCGTTTGTTTATATTCGATCGTTGGTATCAACAACATTTCAACTAATGACCGATCCTAATGTTTTGGTAGATCCATTTAGCAAAAAGGATATTCAGCATCTTAGCCAAATTCATTTATCTGCATTCAAAGGTTATATGAATGCAGGTATGGGTAAGCAATACGTGCAACGTTTTCTCTTATGGTTTATGGCTTACCCTAATGCTATTGCATTAAAAGCTGAATACAAGGGGCAGATTTGTGGATATGTTGTGGGTGCTCCTATTGGTTACGATAAATATATCAACCGTGATCTGTTTAAAACGGCTCTTGTAGGTATACTTACGCACCCATATATTTTATTTCACCAAAATTTTACGCGAGCTGCTAAGGCCAAATTGCTGATGCTACTTGGCAAAAGACCTGTAAAAAAGGTGATACAGGCACCGCCCGGTCATGGTATTTCTTTAGTAGGGATATGTGTTGCACCTGATTTCGGTTCTAAAGGTATAGGTAAGGCCATCATGTCAGAGTTTGAGGTTTCAGCAAGAAGACTTGGCATGCATTATATGCGACTTTCTGTATATCGCAGCAATGCTATTGCACGTTCATTATACGAAAAGGCTGGCTGGTACATAATGGAAGACGATAATGAAAATGTACTTTATTATTATAAAATGCTTAACTGATATTTAATTTATACATTAGCAATTCAATGCAGCTTAGCATAATCATACCTTTATATAACGAAGAAAAGTACGTTGGACCTCTTTTAGATTCACTCTTATTAGACGATGGAGTAGAAAAGGAAATTTTTCTTACAGATGGTGGCTCTACTGATGGTACCATTGCTCTAGTGCAAAAGTATCAAGCGCAACATCCTAACATACACCTTGTTCACAACGAGAAAAAGTATGTCAGCTTCGGTTTTAACAAAGCCTTCCCAGATGTAAAGGGTAAGTATGTGACTCTAATGGGCGCACACGCTTTATATCCTCCCGGCTTTTTTGTCAATGGGCTTAAGTACCTGGAAGCAGGTGAATGCGATGTAGTAGGTGGTCCTCTTGTTCAAGAAGGTAAATCTGATACAGGCAAAGCCATTGCTTTTGCTATGAGCTCTAAGTTTGGAGTGGGTGGCACTGAGTTCCGCACCATGAAAAAAAAGATGTTTGTCGATAGTGTAGCTTTTGCCATTTATAAGAAGGAAATATTTGATAAGATAGGTTTACTGGATGTAGAACTGGTAAGAAACCAAGATGATGAATTACACTATCGCATGCATGCTGCTGGTTATCGTATTCTTATGGTACCGGAGATGCAGTGTGTATATTATGTTCGCAATACCATATCATCTCTTTATAGTCAGTACTATCAGTACGGCTTATATAAACCATTAGTGCTTAAAAAGGTAAAACAAGGTATTCGATTCCGCCATTTGGTTCCCCCACTGTTTTGCTTATATATTTGTAGCCTTCCACTAGCATTACTTTCTTGCTTATGGTTATTACCATTAGCATTGTATTTAGTGCTGATTATTACCATTGCCATGCGTGCTTCACATCTTACTTTTAGGCAAAAGTTTTTGGCTATGACAGCATTCCCTACTTTGCATTTCAGTTATGGCTTCGGTTTTCTGAAAGGTATGTTAGGCAAACCCAAATAGTAATTATTGATCTTAAATCATATTAAAAGTGAAAATACCATTCTCCCCCCCTTACATTGATAAAGATATTGAAGACGAAGTATTGGATAGTCTTCGCTCCGGATGGATAACCACCGGCCCTAAGGTTCGCGATCTTGAGTTGTTATCTGCTCAGGTGGCAGGTGTCGAAAAAGCCGTTTGTGTTAATTCCTGGACATCAGGCGCTGCCTTGGTAATAAAATGGCTGGGTATCGGTCCTGGCGATGAGGTCATTGTTCCTGCATATACATATTCTGCTACAGCATTAATAGTATTGCATGCAGGTGCCAAGCCTGTTATGGTAGATATACTAGAGGATTTTACTATCGATCCTGAGGCTATTCGCAAAGCAATTACTCCTTCTACCAAAGCTATTCTTGCTGTAGATATTGGTGGTTGGCCATGCGATTACGATGCTATAAAGAAGGTACTCAATGACCCTTCCATAATCAAAATGTTCAAACCAAATAATGATGTCCAACGCACTTTTGGTCGCCCTGCACTCATTTCAGATGCCGCACATTCCTTAGGTGCTATATATCATGGCAAACCTGCTGCTTTAGCAGCAGATGTTACTATCTTCTCTTTACATGCAGTTAAGAATGTCACTACTGCAGAGGGCGGTGTTATCTGTATCGATCTCCCTGCTGGCTTCAATAATGAGGATGTATACAAATGGATGAAGTTGAATTCACTCAATGGTCAAACCAAAGATGCTTTCGCTAAATCTCAAGGTGGCAGTTGGCGATACGATATTGTTTCCCTAGGGCTCAAGATCAATATGCCCGATGTCTGCGCTGCTATAGGTTTAGCACAACTCAAGAAATACCCTAATTTATTATTGCCTGAACGCGAACGTGTCTTCCATCATTATGCTTCTTTCTTCAATAAAAAAGCATGGGCAGTAATGCCTCCTCATGAGAGTGCTGAGCGCAAATCTTCATTCCATCTGCTTACATTACGTATCAATGGTATCACCGAAGATCAGCGCGATGCTTTAATACAAAAGATGGCGGATGCAGGCGTAGCTACCAATGTACATTTTATACCTATGCCTATGCTTACTTTATTCAAGGGCCTTGGCTATAAGATAGAAGACTATCCTCAGGCTTTCGATAACTATGCACACGAGATCTCATTACCTATTTATCCTCAGCTCACGGATGCTGAGTGTACATATATTGAAACACAATTAGAAAAAGCTTACCACGAGGTTGTAGGATGACACGATTACTAGACTTTGTTTTTGCCTTATTAGGTTTGATCATCTTAAGCCCCATTTTACTCACTCTTTCTATATGGGTAAAACTGAGCTCAAAGGGTCCTATTCTGTATAAGCAGATCCGCATTGGCAGAAATGGCAAAGAATTCAAACTGATGAAATTTCGTTCCATGTTCATGGATGCTGATAAGAGGGGGCTATTGATCACAGTAGGTGGTCGCGATCCACGTATCACAAATGTGGGTTACATCCTCCGCAAGTATAAGCTGGATGAATTACCTCAGTTGTGGAATGTCCTGATTGGCGAAATGAGCATTGTTGGCCCTCGTCCAGAGGTCAAACGTTATGTAGACCTCTATACTCCTGAACAAAGAATGATTCTCCGTGTTCGCCCCGGTATTACAGATTTCGCTTCTATTGAGTATCGCAATGAGAACGAGTTACTGGAGAACCAGATTGACCCTGAGCGTTATTATATTGATCATATCATGCCTGCTAAGATTCTTATCAATCAGGTATTTATTGACTCACCCACAGTAGCCAATTATTTTCGGGCTATTTTCCTTACTATTAAGACTGTTGTAAAAGATTAATTCCAAGGTCTCATTATCATAAGAAGAGCGGCACCATTTGGTGCCGCTCTTCTTTATTGCGAGCTTCTGTACATGCTATTGCCCGCTGATATTACATGTATCTGTTGTCTAAATTTCATTCTTGTATTTTGGTAGAAGGGTATCACCATATCATCTATATACACATCTTCCAGTTTTCTTAGCTCTGATATTGCATTAGGCAGGCTCAGCACACCACAGCGTACTACGTCCAGTTCTTGTAGTTCAGCACAGTTTCCTATAGAGGCAGGTAACACATGTAGTCTATTCTGTCCCATATACAAGAATTTAAGTCCTGTTAGCCCTCCTATATTATCCGGTATACTTTCTAATCTGTTATTACTGATATCCAGAAAATCCAACCCTTTCAGCATAGTGATCTCATTAG
Source organism: Bacteroidota bacterium (assembly GCA_037144255.1). Lineage (GTDB taxonomy): Bacteria > Bacteroidota > Bacteroidia > Chitinophagales > Chitinophagaceae > JBAWXE01. The sequence continues at coordinate 18,358 of JBAWXE010000037.1, forward strand.
GTAATGAATCTATTTCATTCAGTGCTAAACGCAGTGTTTTCAGATGTTCTAATTTGCCTATGCTAGTTGGTAATGTATGTAAGTGATTATTTGCTAGGTTCAATTCTGTCAGGCTGCTGATGTCTCCTATTGATGCAGGTATGATACTTAGGTTATTACTACCTAGCGTTAGCACCTCTAGTTTGTTCAGTTTGCTGATGTCTTCAGGTAGTACACTGATCCTGTTTCTAAATAGTATCACCTTCTTCAGCTTTTTACATCTGAATAGTGACGGAGGCAACGCTTCTATCCTGTTACTGCTAAAATTTATCTCCACCAGATTAGGGAACTGGTCCAGCACATCAGGGATCTCTTTCAGCATTCTATAGGTGATCCTTAGACAATGTACATGGTACTTATCATGTATTGCCTCGTCTAGGTCAGTAAATACTCCCTCAGCAAAACTTTTGTTCGCTATTAGTACGGTTAATATCAACAGTAGTTGTTTCAGTCGGGTCATATATAAATTTACTCATTTTTATTATGAGCAACACTATAAATATCCATTATTTTAATAAGTTACATTTATTTGACACTTCATTTTTCTTAGCTCTTGTTAAAAATTCCCATTCGCGTTCTACACTTCTTAATTTTCGTACATTGCTTATTGATTTTTAAACAAGAGGGGTAACATGTTCTCAGGGAGATTTAAAAAATTGAATAATGCTAAGGGCTTCATTTGGGGAGTCATGATAGCTAGTATATTGTTCCTGTTCGTAAGGGCCAAAACTTCAGATTCGTATTTCGAAATATCTAAGAATCTCGATATTTATGCCACATTGATCAAGGAACTCAATAGTAAATATGTCGATCCTATCGAACCAGGTAAGATGGTAAAGACGGGTATTGACGCTATGCTTGAAGAGCTGGATCCTTATACTAATTACATCACAGAGGCCGATATCGAAGATTACAAATTCCAGACAACTGGTAAATATGGGGGCATCGGTGCTTCCATGCGTAAGAAAGGTGATGCTATCTATATAGGTGAGGTATATGAGAATAGCCCTGCACAGAAAATCGGTTTACATCCGGGCGATAATGTTATTTCAATAGATGACCAATTGCTCAAGGGCAAGACTATGGATGATATCAGTCTCCTACTCAAGGGCGCTCCCGGTACTCAGGTTACCTTGAAGATCAAAGATGCTTATACTAATAACATTTCTCAAAAAGTAGTTACTCGTGGCGAGATAGAAATGTCTAGTGTACCATATGCTGGTCTCGTAGGTCCTCAAAAAAATATCGCATTCGTTAGGCTCAATCAGTTCACTCAGTTTTGTAGTCGTCAGGTACTCAATGCACTAGATAGTCTTAAAAAAGCACAACCCGAACTTAAGGGTGTAGTTCTCGATCTACGCAACAACCCCGGTGGGCTCTTAGACGAGGCTGTAAATATCTGCAACATTTTTATCGATAAAGGTCAGCTGGTAGCTAGTACCAAAGGCAAGATGGTAGAGTACGATCATGATTATAAAACATTATCTGCTCCTTGGGACACTAAGATACCTCTTACTGTCCTGGTCAATCACTCTTCGGCTTCTGCATCAGAGATCGTCTCAGGTACAATACAAGACTTAGATAGAGGTATTGTTATTGGCGAGCGCTCTTATGGCAAAGGCTTGGTACAAAAAGTTTTTGATCTGGGTTATAATGCTAAAGTAAAACTCACTATTTCTAAATACTACATTCCTAGTGGTCGTTGCATTCAGGCTATCGATTACACGCATCGCAATCCTGATGGTAGTGTAGGTTTCGTGGCAGATTCTTTAAAGAAGCCTTTCAAAACATCTAACGGCCGTACAGTACTCAGCGGTGGTGGGGTAGAGCCCGATATATTTGTTCCTAGCGAACCATTAAGTCATGTTACTATTTCTTTGTACACCAAGAACTACTTATTCGATTACGCTACAGAGTATGTTCGTCAGCATCCTAAGATAGCACCCGCTGCCGATTTCGCTCTTACTCCTGCTGAATTCTCTCAGTTCTCTAAATGGTTAGAGAATAAAGATTTTTCTTATAAAACTCAAACAGAAGTAGACCTAGATTCTCTCAAAAAAGTAGCCATCAAAGAAAAATACTACGATGATGCTAAGAATGAATTTGCAGCCTTGCAAGCTAAATTATCACACGATAAAAAACAGGATATCTTAAAACATCAGGAAGAAGTAACACATGCTTTAGAGAATGAGATAGTGCTGCGTTATTACTTCATGCGTGGTAGTATAGAGCAGAGTCTGCATCATGATAAGGATATGGAGAAAGCACTCTCTATTATTGCTAACCCAACAGAGTATGCAGCCTTACTCAAACCTAAAAAGTAAGTTTTCAAATGATACTTGTAAACAGAAAGCCCCATACTATTCAGTATGGGGCTTTCTGTTCTGATTTTATTACTCTTAAAGCACCCATGCTTGTAGTGCATCCGCTATGTTGCGGTCATTACTCAGGCGTGCTACTTTATTTTGCCCACCTAGTCGCCCTACAGATTTCATATACTCTATAAAGGCATGCTTTTGCATAGCACGTATCTTTAGTGGTTGTAGTATACTGCCTGTTATCAGGTCATTGTAATAAATATTGCGTTCACGCATATGCTCATTCACTGTTGCAGCAAATGCAGTAAGATTATCAGGCTCTTTCTCAAACTCTACAAACCATTCATGGTACGGTAGCCCTTCATTGGTTTGTATACGTGGCGCCACTGTGAACTCTACAATATGTGCATGATGCTTACGAGCAGCTGCATGTATGGCTTGCTCCACTTCTTCGGCTATCACATGCTCACCAAATGCCGATATAAAATGTTTGATACGTCCTGTCACTACCAGCCTGTATGGCTCAGTACTTACAAAACGCACTGTATCTCCTATATTATATCCCCATAGCCCTGCATTGCTATTCACTATCAGTGCGTAGTTCTCTCCCACTTGCACATCTGCCAGTGCTAGTCTGCGTGGGTTCTCTTTATGCAATTCGCTCGTTGGTATAAATTCAAAGAAGATGCCCGAATTGGTATTCAGTAGTAAACCTTCTTTATCAAGTGTATCCTGAAAAGCAAAGAATCCTTCCGATGCCGGGAATGTCTCCAGAAAATCTACTTCCCCACCTAGGCTTTCTATCAGTTTCGTTTTATAGGGTTGAAAGTTCACACCACCATGCACTATTACCTGCAGGTTAGGGAACAGTTCTTTTATTTTCTTGCCTTCATTCTTTTCACTCAGCCAGTCAAAATACATCTGCATCCATGGGGGTATACCACTTATCAGTGTCATGTCCTGCCCGGTGGTTTCTTCTACTATCTTCTCCAGCTTACTTTCCCAGTCCTCTATGCAGTTTGTCTCGTATGATGGTAATTGATTATTTCTTAGATATCTGGGAACAAAATGGTTCACTATACCACTCAGGCGTCCTGTAGGTATGCCTCCCACTCTTTCCAGTTCGGGAGATCCACTCAGAAATATCATTTTCCCATCAGCAAATGCCGGCTTGCCACTATTGGCCATATAACAGAGCAATGCATCGCGGGCAGTATTAATATGATTATGTATCGAGTCATGAGTAATAGGAATATATTTTACCCCACTGGTGGTACCTGATGTTTTGGCAAAATACATAGGCCGCCCTTTCCACAATACATTTTGTTGCCCTTCCTTTATTTGGTCTATATATGAACGAAAAGCCTCATAATCTCTTATAGGTACAGACTGTATATAATCCTGATAATTTTTGACCTCTGTTAACTTGTGCTCCTTCCCAAACACCGTACGCCCGCCTGCTTTCAGCAGTTGTAGCATGATGTTTTGCTGGTCGGCCACCGCGGTAGCCATGCCTTTGCGAATACGGTTATGCACTATAGATGCATAAGGCTTGGCTAAAAAAGATTTGATCTTCATTTACACTTCAAGTGTGAGATAACAAAAATACAATTCTCAACTCGGGATTACTGGAAAATATTGGTTTGAAAATAGAATTATTTGTAATAAATTGCGCCTATAAGCCAAATTATAAAAAATTATTTTTTGAAAACAAAAAAAGTGTATTAACTTTGCACAAAATATATTTAGGCACGTCATGTTTGCGATTGTAACAATAGCTGGTCAACAATTCAAAGTTAGAAAGGATGATGAATTGTTCGTTCATCGCTTGGAAGGTAATTCCGGCGATAAGGTTGAATTTTCAGATATACATATGGTAAGTGAGGGTGGAAACATCACCGTAGGTAGTCAGTCTAAGAAAGTAAAGGCTGAGATCATGGATCATTTGAAAGGAGACAAGGTGATTATCTTTAAAAAGAAACGCCGTAAAGGATATCAAAAGAAAAATGGTCACCGTCAGTCTTTGACGAAGATCAAGATCAATGAAATTGCTTAATTTTAACTTTGTAAATTACTAGTACAGAAAATGGCACACAAAAAAGGGGAAGGCAGTGTAAGGAACGGCCGGGACTCACAGAGCAAGAGATTAGGTGTAAAGATATACGGTGGTCAACCGGCTATATCAGGTAACATCATCATTCGTCAGCGTGGTACAGTTTACCATCCTGGTGACAATGTAGGTTTAGGAAGAGACTTTACCATATTCGCAACTACTGATGGTATAGTTGAATTCCGCAAGACACGTACCAAGACATTAGTATCTGTTAAAGAATTTAATACTGCGATCGCCGAGGCCTAACCCGCTCGGCGATTTGCCTTTAAGGTTTTTTTTTAACCCTTAAATTCACAGTTTATGGCCACAGCAAAAAAAGCTGCTAAAAAAGCAGCACCGGCAAAAAAAGCAGCTCCTAAAAAAGCAGCAAAAAAAGCAGCTCCTAAGAAAGCTGCAGCTCCAAAAAAGGCAGCAGCTAAGAAAGCGGC
>JBAWXE010000038.1:0-23122 GCA_037144255.1 Bacteroidota bacterium
GCTATATTCTCGGTGGTACTACAATATCAACATCCGGCATAACCCCTGCACTTATTGGTGCCGGAGATGTATGGATTGTAAAGACCGATGACACGGGCGCTATTCTTTGGGATAAGATATTTGGTGGTACAGATTACGACGACCTTAGTGTCATTAGGCAAACTGCAGATGGTGGTTATATATTCTTAGGTACTACTGCATCACTCGATAGTGACGCCAGAGAAAATCATGGGGGCTACGATATGTGGGTAGTAAGGCTGGATGATACCGGTAAACGTCTATGGAGCAAATGTTATGGTGGCACTGATTGGGAATTTGCAGGTGATATTCTTACTACTCCGGATGGGGGTTCAATTATCTGTGGCATGACGCGTAGTAACATATTGAATAACCCCGGTTTTGAGAATGCATATATTATCAAACTGGATGATACAGGTGGTATACAATGGCAAAAACTATATGGAGGATCGATAAGCGAATGGGCTAATGCTATCCGACCAACTTCAGATGGTGGATATATAGTTGCTGGTGGTGCCACCTCTACAGATGGGCAGGTATCGATTAATAAAGGGTTGGAAGATTATTGGATATTCAAAATTACAAGTATTGGCACTTTTCAGTGGGGCAAGACCTATGGTGGCAACGATGCTGACTATTGCTATTCTGTAGCCCCAACACCCGATGGTGGTTATATATTAGCTGGTTGCACGTTATCTACTAGTGGCGATATTACTCAATTCCTTGGTAGTGGTCAGTTAGGCTACGGAGATATTTGGATAGTGAAAGTAGATGATACAGGTAAACTACAATGGCAAAGATCTTATGGTGGGTCGGATGATGAGAATGCCAGTACTATAATTGCAGCACAAGAGGGTGGCTATACCTTTTCCGGCTGGACAGTTTCAGCCGATTCTATGGTAACAGGGCACCATAGCTATGGTAGCGATTACTGGATAGTGAAAATAGATACCACCGGTGTCATAGAATGGCAAAAAGATATGGGTGGCTCTAATAATGAACAAAGTTATTACATGGTACAATGTACCGATGGTGGATATGCTATGACGGGTTATTCCGGCTCCTACAATTTCGATCTCACAGCTAATAATGGCAATACAGACTATTGGTTGCTAAAAATTGGTGGCTTTGCTACTTCTATTCCCGGTTTACAAAACAAATCAGAAAATGTAAAAGTATACCCTACATTCAGCAATGGAATAGTACATATAGATTTGCCTGTAAACTATGAGCATGCTCAGCTGAAACTTATAAATACTCTGGGTCAGGAAATACTCATACAAAATACCTCTGTCCCCCAACAAACTATAGACCTTAGCTCATACCCACAAGGCATGTACCTGCTGCAAATAATATATAATAAAGAAGTACACACATTTAAGCTGTTCAGAACCTGATAAATATAGTCAAATATAATTCGGCTCACATATTAGTAAATATTATTGCGTAAGAGTAGGTATATGCTACTCTATAGGGCATTATTTTGACTAAATTCGCATAATGATATCCCCTAGTAGTATTCAGGAAGTTTTGAACCGTGCCGACATCGTAGAGATTGTGGGTCAGTTCGTGCGTTTGAAGAAAAGAGGGGCTAATTATATTGCCAATTGCCCTTTCCATAATGAAAAGACCCCTAGTTTCTATGTATCTGGGGCTAAGGGTATTTACAAATGTTTTGGTTGTGGTAAAGGAGGCAATGTGGTCACTTTTGTACAGGATCACGAAAAACTGTCTTATCCGGAGGCTATACATTGGTTGGCAGATCATTATAGCATAGCCATAGAGGAAACCGAGCGTACTCCCGAACAGCAACAACAACAGCTGGCCGAGGAAAGCCTACGTATTCTCAACGATTATGCTGCACAATATTTTCATGATACTCTGCTACAGGATGAAGAAGGTCAGGCTATAGGCATGTCCTATTTCAAACAAAGAGGATTTAGAAAAGAGACGATTGAAAAATTCAAATTAGGCTACTGTCTTGAAAGTCACGATGCTTTCTTTAAGGCAGCTAGCACTAAAGGTTACAATCCTGCATTATTAGAAAAAGCGGGATTGATACGTAATAGAAATGGTGCTTTTCACGATATCTATCATGGCCGCGTGATATTCCCTATACAGAGTATGACGGGTAGGGTGTTGGGTTTCGGTGCTCGCATACTCAAGAACAACGATAAAGCACCTAAGTACATTAATACTCCTGAAAATGAACTCTATATTAAGAGTCGTGTGCTCTACGGTATGTACCAGAGCAGGCAGGCTATCAGCAAGCAGGATGAGTGTTTTCTGGTAGAAGGATATACGGATGTTATTTCCCTGCATCAGGGTGGTGTGGAAAATGTAGTGGCCAGTAGTGGTACTTCACTTACAGAAGATCAGTTGCGCCTCATGGGCCAGCTCACGAAGAACCTGACCATACTCTACGATGGTGATGCTGCCGGTGTTAAGGCTGCGCTACGTGGATTGGATATGGCGCTCTCGCAGAGCTTTAATGTACAGTTGGTATTATTACCTGAAGGTGAAGATCCTGATAGTTTTATACAAAAGAGCGGTGCAGCTAAGTTTCACGAATATGTAAAAGGCCATAAACAAAACGTAATAGGTTTCCGATTGGAAGTGGGAATGCGTGAAGCCGGTGATGACCCTGTTAAGAAGTCGAAACTAGTAAACGAGGTGGCAGAAAGTATCTCGCGTATCAATAAGACCGAATATTTTGCGTTGCAAGAGCATTACATTAGAGAAACATCCAGAAAACTACAAGTAGATGAAGCGGGATTGGTGAATCTTGTAAACAAGTTTATTCGCGAACGTGTTGAACAAGACCGCAGACAAAAACGAAATATAGAGGAAAAGGTAGCAGATGTAGAAGCTCCTGGTCATGCAGAGAACTTTGCACCCAGCAATCCTCAAAAGAATAACAACGAAGAGCAGGAATGGCAACTAATACGTGTGCTTATAGAATTTGGACATAGAGAAGTAGAAGGCCATGCTAATATTTCCGCATTGGTACAACATAGAATAGACCCGGATCTGGTAGAAAGTGCTATGGCCAAAAAAGTGTACGATCTATATTTCTCATATATTGAGAAATTTGGCAAGGCTCCTGAGCCTTCCTTCTTTACCAATTACGCAGATACTGAGATACAACAAAAGATGATATCCATTTTGCATATGCGCAATGATATCAGCCCTAAGTGGAGTTTAAGCTATGGCATCGAGACCATGCATGGAGAACTGAATTATCTGAACGATGTAGAAAGCACTCTTTCTTACTTCGAATTGAAGAAGATAAAGATAATGCAAGAAGATCTGGGCAAACTGATAAGCGAAGAAAAGGACAGTTTGAAGCAAGTGCAGCTGATGAAAAAGCATCTGGAGCTGAAATTGGCCGAACATGAGATTTTGAAAAAATCGGGTACCGTGATAGTAAAAATGCGTTAGATAAACACATTTACAATATATTCCCATTGGCAAGAATACTGGCATTAGATTACGGTAAGAAAAGAACAGGTATAGCTGTTACAGATCCATTGCATATTATAGCAACCGGCCTGAATACAGTAGATACGGATAGTCTGATATGGTTCTTGAAACAATATATGAGTACAGAACCTGTGGAACTAGTATTGATAGGCTATCCGCTCAATATGGACGACAGCCCAACAGATGCCACCCCATTAGTAGAGAAATTCATCAGAAATTTTGAAAAAGTGTTTCCGCAACTGCCTATACAAAAGGTAGATGAGCGTATGAGCTCTGTAATGGCCTCTCAGGCTATCAGCCACATGGGACTGAAAAAGAAAGCCCGCGAGGAGAAGTCGCTGATAGACAAGGTGAGCGCGGTTATAATTTTGCAGGAATACCTGCAATCGAAAGGTTGAAAACCTTATCTTCGCAAATTCTTATACGTAACAATTCATGGTATTACCGATAGTAGCATATGGGCATCCGATCTTACGCAAAGTTTGCGAAGACATCAGTGCCGATTATCCTGAGCTTAAGAAACTGATAGCAGATATGTGGGAAACCATGTATTACAGTAATGGTGTGGGTATAGCTGCCCCGCAAATAAACAAACCTATTCGTTTGTTTGTTATAGATACAGATCAGATACTGGAAGGTTTTGATGATGAGGATAAACGTAAGTATCCAAATGAAAAATCGTATAAAGGTGTGTTCATCAATGCACAAAAAATAGAAGAGAGCGGCGATATGTGGCCTTACAACGAAGGTTGCCTGAGCATACCTAAGATACGTGAGGATGTACACAGACAAGCCAAGGTGCGTATCCGTTTCATGGATGAGCACTTTAAAGAGCATGAAAAAGAATTTGATGGTATCACTGCCAGAGTGATACAGCATGAATATGACCATATAGAAGGGAAACTATTTATAGATTATCTGCCACAGTTGAAGAAACGCCTCATCAAAAAGAAGTTGGACGATATCAGCGCAGGTAAAGTGAAGATGGATTATAAGATGCTATATCCTAAATAATCAGTATTTTTAGACAAGAGAATACGCCCGTATATATTTGCCACCAATAGTAACATATAGCGAAGAGGAATTAGTGAGTCTGTTACAGCAACAGAGTCGCGAGGCGTTCAATTATTTATATGATCGCTACGGGGCTGTATTATATGGCGTCATTAATAAAGTGGTATATGATGAGCATATATCGCAGGATGTACTGCAGGAGGTATTTGTAAAAATATGGAATAATATAGCTAAGTATGATGCATCTAAAGGGCGCATATATACTTGGATGATCAATATAGCTCGCAATACAGCCATTGATAAGCTGCGCTCCAAAGCTGAGATCATGAAACAAAAAATCCATACAGGCGAGGATGTCGTAGATAATATTGGGGGAAAGATGAAGACGGAACAGGCTACAGATACGATAGGCCTCAGAGAAATGGTGGCAGGTTTGAAACCTGAATATCAAACTATAGTGAATATGGCCTATTTCAAAGGCTATACGTTAGACGAAATATCCAAGACATTAGATATACCGCTGGGTACTGTAAAGACCCGCATGCGGCATGCTATACAATTATTAAGAGAACATTTTAGCAGATAAACAGTGAATATAAAGGAATACATAGAATCAGGCATATTAGAAGCCTACGTAATGGACGCACTCGATACCAAGGAGCGTGCAAATGTAGCTGCTAATATTGCTATGTATCCTGAACTGGCAGCAGAAGTAGCTGCTATTGAAACAGCCATGCAGCATTTTGCGGAAGCTACTTCGCAAGATCCTCCCCCTTATATGAAAGAGCATATATGGGAAGCAATTCAATTGGAAACTACTAAGAATGAACCATCTGTAGCACCAAAAGTTGTTGCATTTCCACCGGAAAATACTCAGAAAGATAATGGATGGGCAAGAGCTGCCATGTGGGCAATACTGGCAGGTAGTGTAGTTACCAATTTTATGTTGCTAAGTAGCAATAAACATAGTCAGGGAAATCTTGTTGCATTGCAGCAGCATATGGATAGTATGAATACTCAACAACAACAATTGGTAAGTTCTATAAAGGCTTACCAAAAGGAGCGTTCTATGCTGATGGATACTAGTATGCAAACTATAGTGATGCATAGTATGTTGCAAGGTCATGATATGGCAGGTATGGTGTTTGTGAGCAAGACTAAAGGAGATACTTATCTCGCCTTACATAATCTACCAATGCCACCCAAAGGCAAACAGTACCAACTATGGGTAATAAAAGATGGTAAGCCTGTAGATATGGGGGTGATACCTAATGATATGGTAGTTATTGAGGGTGGAATGGAGAAAATATCTAAACCATTTACCGGTGGTCAGGCATTTGCAGTATCGCTGGAGAAAGAAGGTGGAAGCCCTGTACCTACTATGGAGCAGATATATGTGTTGGGTAAAATGTCCTCATAACATTATTGATCGATACTTATATGAAAAGGCACCTGATAGGTGCCTTTTCTATGCATGCTAGTTAGTATTTTTATTTAAACGAAAGCAGCTTCAATAATTGCTTGCTGTTCTATAGCATGTTTCTTGGCATATCCGGTAGCAGATGCTGCAGAAGCAGGGCGAGCAAAAAACTTAATTGGGAAATCTTCCAGCGTCATCTTTAGGAAAGAAGCGGCCCCCATATTCATAGGTTCTTCTTGTACCCATACCCATTCAGCCTTTTTGTATTTCTCACGCAGAGCATTCAGTTGTTGCTGTGGTAAAGGGTGTATCTGTTCCAGGCGAACGATAGCGATATCTGTACGTTTTTCTGTCAGTTGTTTTTCACTCAGGTCGAAGTACATCTTGCCACTACATAATAATACACGTTTTACTTTTGTAGCTGCTGTAATAGTAGCGTCGTCTATTACTTCCTGGAAACCACCTTTGGTAAATTCATCCATAGTAGAATAAGCACGTACATGGCGCAAATTTGCTTTTGGAGAGAAGTTGATCATTGGCTTGCGAAAAGGCCATGCCATCTGACGGCGCAATGCATGGAAGAAATTGGCAGCAGTAGTGATATTGGTCACTACCATATTATACTGCGCACACATTTGCAGGAAACGTTCCAAACGAGCTGATGAGTGCTCCGGTCCGCCACCTTCATAACCATGAGGCAGTAACATCACCAGTCCATTCATCAAGGCCCATTTCTGTTCTGCACTGGATATGTATTGGTCTATAATAGTTTGTGCCCCATTGGCAAAATCGCCATACTGAGCCTCCCACAGAGTAAGAGAATCAGGATTGGCCATGGCATAACCATAATCAAAACCCAGTACTGCAAACTCACTCAATAGTGAGTTATAAATATGGAAAGTGCCCTGATCTTTTTGGAACTTACTCAGGCGATTATATTCTGCATTAGTATTCTCGTCGCATATTACCGCATGACGATGAGAGAATGTGCCACGTTTCACATCCTCACCACTCAGGCGCACATCGTGCCCATCAATCAGCAAACTGGAATATGCCAATAGCTCACCGGTAGCCCAGTCTACTTTGCCTTCTGCTTCAAATAGTTTGATCTTATCCTGCAAAAGTTTTTCCACCTTACGTAATGGCTTGAAATCAGCAGGCCATTGCATTAGGGTATTGAACATGCGTTTGAAATCTGCCTCGCTGATAGCAGTAGCGGGAGAAGCAACGAAGTCATTATCTGTAGCTATGCGCAGTTCTTGCCAGGCTAGTTCCGGTTTTTGATAAGTATAAGGCAGTGGATTTTGTTTTACTTCATCTAGTCGCAATTGTAATTCATCCCAATATACTTTTTCCATTTCTTTGGCCAGATCTTTAGCGTCCGATTCGCCATTGGCTAAGAGGTATTGAGTGTATACTTCGCGTGGATTTGGGTGTTGCTCTATCAGAGCATACAGTTGTGGCTGTGTGAACTTAGGTTCATCACCCTCGTTATGTCCATAACGGCGATAACATACCATATCTATAAAGATATCCTGATGGAATTCCTGACGATAGCGAAGTGCCAATGCAGCAGCTTTTACTACCGCTTCGGGGTTATCACCATTTACATGTAGTACAGGTGCCTCTACCATAGCAGCGATACTGGTACAATAGTCGGCAGAACGTGCATCATCGAAATCTGTAGTGAAACCTATCTGGTTATTGATCACATAGTGTATAGTGCCACCTGTATAATAACCCTCTAGTTTGCTCATTTGTAGCAACTCATAGATCACACCTTGTCCTGCTACTGCGGCATCGCCATGTATCAGTATTGGTAGTACTTTATGATATTCCTTTTCGTAGAGTGCATCCGCTTTCGCACGTGCAAATCCGGTTACTATCGGGTCTACAGCTTCTAGGTGCGAAGGGTTAGGAGCTAGTTGTACATTGATCTCCTTGCCATTAGGTGTTTGGATGGTAGAGCGAAAGCCCAGATGGTATTTCACATCACCACTACCCATTGTCATATCCGGAGGCATATTACCTTCGAATTCAGAGAATATTTGTTCGTATGTTTTCTTAAGTGTATTGGCCAGTATATTCAGTCGGCCACGGTGAGCCATACCTATTACTACTTCTTGTACACCATCATCAGCAGCACGGTTGATGATCTCATCCAGTGCAGGTATGGTGCTTTCGCCACCTTCCAGACCAAAACGTTTTTGGCCAATGAATTTGGTGTGGAGAAATTTTTCGAAGATCACACCTTCATTCAGTTTTTCCAGTATGCGTTTTCTCTGAGGGATGGTTGGCTGTGTTTGCATCATCTCCTCAAAATTTTTCTCAACCCATTCGTATATGCGAGAGGTATTGACATAAGTATATTCTATACCTACATCAGAGGTATAAACCATCTTCAGCTTAGTAATGATATCACTAAGTTTTGCTTTCCCCAAACTGATAAAACTACCTGCAAGGAATTCAGTATTCAGGTCAGCATCAGACAGGCCGAAGTGTATCAGATCCAATTCCGGTTTACGGTCCTTACGAGGGCGAATAGGATTGGTAGTCGCCAATAAATGTCCACGTTCGCGGTAAGCATGTATCAGTTGATATACGCTGAATTCTTTGGATAATTGCGCATTATTTACCGGTGAATTATCAATAGTGGCTTGACCACCACTAGATGTATTAGCTACTGCAAAATCAAAGCCTTCGAAAAATTTGATCCATTCAGGATCTACAGTAGTAGCATCTTTTTTGAAATCGCTATACAGAGATTCAATATAAGCAGGATGGGACCCCATCACATATGAAAAATCTTTCATCTTACGGGCGAAATATAATTATGGCTCGTTCAGTTACGGTTCAAACGAGTTGTTTTATTAAAATAGAGTACGCCGCAAAGGTACTATCTAATGCACAAACGGGCAATTAAGTAATGAGGTAAAATGCTAAATATGTGGAACCTAAAGCCCTACTGAGAGATAATGAGATGATAAAATGGCATATGTAAAAAAACAAAGCCCCGTAAAAACGGGGCTTATCACAATCACTCTCACAAAAACCTATACTGATCCAATTCAATTATTTCTGAACTACCTGAGATCTGAGTGTATTAACAATGGCACCTATGCGATTGATTATATCAGAAGATAAGCCATTCTTTTGAGCACCCTTTACCAGATCTGCCACAAATGCATCAAAATCGCCTGAATCTGCTTTGGCGGACATACGAGAATTAGTTGCTGGGTTATGAGCATCTGTCATGCTCTTTCCTGCATAGGTGAAATTCTTAGCACCGGTAGCAACACAAAAGAAATCAGTAAGGTTTTTACTTAATGCATTAAAACCTGTAAGATTATTGGCTGTAACTTCTGCCAGTAACACTGTGAAATAACTATTGATAGCGGTATCTGCTGCAATAACAAAGATGGTACTATCTACTACCGAGCGAATACCCAAACGACCTTTCTCTATTTTTATAGATGTGTTGGTAGGGTCTGTGACCATAGTGGTACCACCCAGCGTATCATACAATGTCATGGTAGGTGAAGAATCAGTTTTTTTACAAGAAGTAGTAGAGAACATAGTGAAACCTACAACAGCACTGATCGATAAAAGGAGCAAAGTTCTTTTCATTTTGTTTGATTTTATTGGTTAGAAGATAGATGTATGATCAAGAAAATGTATGCCTGAAAAAGTTGTAGACTTTGTACGTAACGGATGTTGCAGCCATCGGACAGCCTTTCTTCATATCCTCTTCACTCGGTACAAAACGCTCTGCTTTATAATTTAGATCTGACTTGAAATGTCTGACGATCTCGTTAGCTGTTGTACTGATAGTATGGTAGGTGAATACAACAATTTTGGTTTGAGGATTGCATAGCACATGGTCTACACCTTTTTGTGCATACAGCCATTGGCTGATCTTATCTGCATCAGTTTGGTCGATAGGTTGTTGGATATCTATACGCACCATAGTAAGAGACTGTGCATTAAGAGGCTTAGGGCGTGTGACAATATATATATGCACACATAGTACTATGGCTAACAACAGTAATGTAGAGCCCAGTCCTATCAATGTTTTTTTTAGTAGCTTCTTGGCCATATTTGTTGCTTTTCAGAAACATATACGACAGCAGGGGGAGTATGGATTTATACTTTAGAAGATTTTTTTAAGATGGCAGGGATTCCCTGTATTAATTGACCATAGCCCAATTAAAACCAAAGCGGATATTGAAATCGGGGGCAGGGTAGCCTTGTGCTCTTATAGTATTTGGGCCATATAATTGATTGATCTGGTCTACCATGAAATAAGCAAGGAAGCGTTTGATCTTAAAGTTCAGGAAGATGGAGCTTTCAGGATAATTTGATAGTTTATAACTATTCTGATAATAGAAATGATTGAATATTGGGGAATAACTATCTGCAAAATATGGAGTATTGTATCGCAACTCAACACCGGAAGCTATCTTCAATGCATGGCGGAAAATATAGGTCTCAATGCCTAACTGATGCCTACCCATCAGTTTAGGCACATTTACAGGTGCAGTGCCCGCTACTTGTTGCAATGCCAATTCATTATCCAATACCAGTATGCCTAACTTAAATTTTTTCTGCAACCAGATCTGTGTAAGGCTGAAAGCAGAAGCGTCTTGCGCAGGCTTTTGTAACTCGTTATAGTAAATATAATTAGTGATCACATAATTGCGTAT
The DNA here is from genome assembly GCA_037144255.1 of Bacteroidota bacterium. Taxonomy (GTDB): domain Bacteria; phylum Bacteroidota; class Bacteroidia; order Chitinophagales; family Chitinophagaceae; genus JBAWXE01. Next base: position 10,639 of record JBAWXE010000038.1, read on the forward strand.
GCCGCCGCTGGCGCCAAGTTTTTGGCTTTGCAAAGTCGCATATAATTGTGTAATGCTTTCTTTATTCAATGGGCTTAGTTGTTGGTAATATTGATTTTGGTATATAGTATAGCTATACGGAGCATTGTTCAGCTGTTGTTTAAAGCCGGTCATCAGATTACCCCAGTTCTTACCCAGATCCTTACCGAAATAGGCATTCAATAAGAAATTGCCAGCCACATCTCCGGTAAGGAAGAATTGTGTATTAGCACCATAGAACCATTCTCCCGATTTCAGAGCTTCTTTCTTCAATTCGCCCAGCACATAATTGCTGACAAAGTTGTTGTTGTTGTTGCCGGTTACATAAGCAGTAGTGAACTGATCTACTCTATTACCTATGCCTGCATTGAATAATAATTGTTTGCCTTTTTCTCCTATAAAGCCATTAAGTGATATGCTATTATCTACATAGAACCATTTCTGCTGAGAGAAAATAGAATCGGTACTCTGATAGTTATTGCTGAAAAAAGCAGAGTAAAAGGCGGTATCATTGGTAGGTGTCACATCTTTGAATTCATGTTTCTCAGAACCTATCAAAGCCTTATGAGTAATACGAAAACGAGGCGTAAGATGAATGGCATAACTGGTAGAATCTTCGTTGTAGGTAGTATCTACATGCCCGAAAGTATAACTATGTTGAATCAAAAAAGAAAAATCACGCAACATATTAGATACCGGTGAACGCAGCGAACTGTAGCCATCATTCTGCAATGCTACGCCAACAGTCTTTCTATCGTTGTATATAGACATATTCAGCATGCTATCTGCTAATATGCCGCCATTCTCATCTTGTTGTTCTTTATTATATACTATAGCACCATACAGTTCGTAATGCTGATTTCTGCTTTCGTAATGAGTGCTTAGGCTGGCATTGTCGTGTATGGTACGTTGTATCTTATAATAGCCGGGAGATGTAAGTCGATAATACTCTACGGCGAAATTCCAATATGGTTTGATGTTCTGAGTGTGTATGATATGTGCCAGTTGCTCTTGCTTACTGCCTAATTGGTAACTGAATAATGTATAAGGGCGGGTGGTGTTGTAGTACTTAAGACTGTCAATGTTCATTCTATAAACATCAAACACATGATAGCCCAAAGATGGACCTGTACCTACATTATCTGGAGTGAAAAAAGCGTTTTGTGTAGGGCTACCCAGATTGCCTAAGTTGCGATACCAAGGTTCTGTGTATGGTAAGCGGTGAAAAGTGTGTATAGAAGAATCAATGTAATAGGTCTTTTCAGAACCCAGGAACTTGTAATAAATACGTGCGTCCTCGTCTTTCCATTTACTATTATTGGATTTGCTGGCTACACTATCTCGTGCTGGGGTGCCATTGGTATTGGTGCCGGGAACCTGTGCCTGTGCGAATAGTAACTCAGTGCTGCAGCAAAGCAGGCAAATGAGTACTAATGAACGGACACAATATGTTAAGGTTCTATGTTTCGGCAACAAGTTTTAAAATTTTGTAATCAAGCAATCTCAGTCAAAGTTAACAGAATAGCTTTATAACGAATATACAAGACCTTTATTACATGCGTTCTATAAGGGTAGCTACCAGCGATGCCAATTTAGGTGCTGCAGCATTAGCTGCAGCCAATACTTCTTCATGAGAGATAGCTACCGGGGTATCGTTAATACCCAGATCGGTAATGATACTGGCAGCAAACACCTTCATGCCGCTGTGTCTGGCTACTATTACTTCCGGTACGGTACTCATACCTACTGCATCAGCACCAATTATTTTAAGCCATTTGTATTCTGCCTTAGTTTCGAAGGTAGGACCTGAAAGCCCCGCGTATACACCACTATGTAAAAGCAGTTTTTGTTCTTTGGCAATTTGCTGAGCCATAGTTATCAGCTTTTCGTCATATGGTTCGCTCATATCCTGAAAACGAACACCCATACGTTCATCGTTAGGGCCACGCAAAGGATGTTCAGGGAATAAGTTGATATGGTCGTTGATGATCATAAGGTCGCCAATAGAGAAAGCAGCATTCATACCACCTGCGGCATTAGACACAAAAAGTGTTTCAACGCCTAGAGCTTTCATAACACGTATAGGGAAAGTAACGGTTTGCATATCATAACCTTCGTAATAATGAAAACGGCCTGCCATCATCACTACTTGTTTACCGCCTATATTACCAAATATTAATTTACCCGAATGCCCTTGTACGGTAGATACCGGAAAACCCGGAATATCTGAATACGCTATTTCCAGGTCTTTTTTTATCAGATCTGTAAGGCCACCTAAACCACTACCTAATATGATACCTACTTGGGGAGTATTTTGTAATTTCTCTTTTATGAATGTAGCAGTAGACTGGATCTTATCGAATAAACTCATGAGATAATTTTGGAGTGCGAAGTTACTAAGCTTGCCTTAAAGAAAAGGCTACTTTATTGTCTATTCTCGTATGCAGGATTTGGAACATCATTCACATTGTCGTGCAAAACGATCATAGGAGGAGCCAGATCAGGTAGTTCTGTAAAGTGGCGTTGTTCTATGGCATCTATAGCGGCCTTGCGTTTCAGATGTTGCCCGGCTATTGTTTTCAGGTCTCTACCGGCAATTGATAGAAAATTATTTTTAATGCGTATTTTTCCTAATAAACGAGCTATTATAAAGAATAACAAAGATGCAATACCAATAATGCCATATACAGCAATATTTAGATATAGCACATTTTCTACCCCTAAAGCTGTCTTGTATTTAGGATTTTGTAGCAATGATGGTATGATATTCAGTGGGTAAATGAGCTGCAGACATATAGCAAAAGCAATAGAGCCTACTGCCAATAAGTAAGAAATGATCTCGAAGAATATTATAGCACCTGTATCGGCCAGTCGTTGTATAGCAGGTTTGCGCATGGCGTTGGCCATAGGGCCTAGAAGCTCTATCTGTTCATAGATCATTTTCTTCTGTTCTTTGAAATCATTCATGAGATCATCGTGAATACGAGCCATCTAGTACTATTTTGGGCAAAAATAACATCTCTGGCATATAGTCTGAAGATGATTTAACCACCAGGTATCCACATTTGTTATTTATTATTCTTAATAGTGCGTCACTTTTCGCAATTTTGCAGCCTGAATTGCATTTCCCTTAAAATTTAGCTGCCATACATATTAAATATTAAATGTGCTAATGAGTAGTTGTGTATAGAAAAATGCAATAGAAAAAAAGGAAGCTCAGATACATGAAGTACGAAAAAGAGATCAGTTGCCGCAGAACGTTTGCGATCATATCGCATCCGGATGCCGGTAAGACCACATTGACAGAGAAATTATTGTTGTTTGGTGGAGCCATACAAGTGGCAGGAGCCGTGAAGAGTAATAAAATAAAGAAACACGCTACTAGTGACTTTATGGAAATAGAGCGTCAGCGTGGTATCTCTGTGGCTACTTCAGTTATGAGTTTTGAGTATAAGAATGTACTCATCAATCTGCTGGATACACCAGGGCACAAAGACTTTGCTGAAGATACTTACCGTACACTTACCGCAGTTGATAGTGTCATATTGGTGATAGATAGTGTGAACGGGGTAGAAGATCAAACACGTAAGCTAATGGAAGTATGCCGTATGAGGGATACACCTGTTATCGTGTTTGTGAACAAATTAGATCGTGATGGTAAATTTCCTTTCGATCTGATGGACGAGATAGAAAAGGAACTGAATATCTCTTTACATCCACTATCCTGGCCAATAAATATGGGTAAGGAATTCAAAGGCGTATACAATCTTTATAATAAGAGCCTGCAATTATTCTCTCCGCACCAAAAAGCTACGGATGAGAATATGGTGCCTATAGATGACTTGAGTGATATAATGCTGGACGAAATAGTAGGTGAGCGCGATGCTAACCAACTACGCGAAGATGTAGAATTGTTGGATGGTGTATACGGACAACTGGATGCAAAGGCTTATCTGCAAGGAAAGATAGCACCTGTATTCTTTGGTAGTGCAGTGAATAATTTCGGGGTAAAGGAAATGCTGGATACTTTCATACGTATAGCACCTATGCCACAAGGCCGCATGACAGACAAGCGTTATGTATCGCCTGATGAAGATAAATTCACAGGGTTCATTTTTAAGATACATGCGAATCTGGATCCGCGACATAGAGATAGAATAGCATTCTTGAGAGTATGTTCGGGCAGGTTCTCTCGAAACACCTATTTCCACCATACACGCTTGGATAAGGATGTGCGATTCAGCAATCCATATTCGTTTATGGCGCGTGATAAGGACATTATAGAAGAAGCGTTTCCTGGTGATGTGGTAGGTCTTTTTGATACAGGTAATTTTAAGATAGGCGATACACTTACTGAAGGTGAAGTGATGAAATTCACAGGTATACCTACCTTCTCTCCTGAGATCTTCAAGGAGTTGGTGAATAAGGACCCTATGAAAACGAAACAGATGGAAAAGGGCATCATGCAGCTGACAGATGAAGGTGTGGCACAATTGTTCACACAACATGGAGGTAATAGAAAGATCATAGGGTGTGTGGGAGAATTGCAATTTGAGGTGATACAATACAGACTGCTGCAAGAGTATGGAGCATCTTGTGCATTTGTACCCCTTTCGTTCTACAAAGCCTGCTGGATAACGGGGGATAAAAAGGCGATTGAGGACTTTGTGCGTTTCAAGCAAAGCAATATTATGATGGATAAGGATGGTAATCTGGTATATCTGGCGCAGAGTGAATGGTTCTTACAGACAGAAAGAAAGAACAATCCGGATATAGAATTCCACTTTACCAGTGAATTTAAGACGGCCATACAGAATTAATTCACCCTATAAAGGGGGAGAGATAGTACATAGAAAGAGTATACATTTATTTGATCTTTAACATACAATCGTAACCTTATGAACAAAAAGTTCATTGGCGTGGTAGCAAGTGCGGCTTTACTGGCAGCATGCAACCAGCCGGCAAAACAGGCCTCTAAGGAGGACATCCTGAAAGCCAACATCGATACCACGGTAAATCCCGCGGATGATTTCTTTAGCTATGCCGAAGGTGGATGGCTGAAGAAGAATGCCATACCTGATGCTGAAACAGGCTGGGGTATAGGTAATCTGGTAAAGGAAGAGTTATATACTCGTCTGAAAAACATTAATGAACAAGCAGTAAAGAAAAATGCTAAGTCAGGTACCGATCAGCAAATAGCTGATTTCTGGTATAGCGGTATGGATACTGTTGGTATAGAAAAAGAAGGGATCAACCCATTACGCGAAGAACTGGCTAAGATAGCTGCCATGAAAACGCCTAAGGATGTAATGGCACAAGCTGCACATATGCATACATATGGCGTGGGTGTATTCTTTGACGAAGGAACATCTCAGGATTCAAAGCAAAGCGATGTAATGGCTTACTATATGACACAAGGTGGTATAGGATTGCCTAACAGAGATTATTACTTTAATACAGACCCGCGTACTACCAAGATACGTGAAGCATACCCGGCTTATATAGCTAAGATGCTGATATTGTTGGGTGCAGATAGTACACAGGCTAAAACTAAGGCTACTGCGATTGTGGCTCTTGAAACACAACTGGCAAAGTCATCGCGCAAGTTGGAAGACCTACGCGATCCTTATAAGAACTATAATAAAATGGCTATTAAGGAGCTGAACAAAATGTCTCCTACCATTGATTGGACATCTATACTGCAAACAATAGGTGTACAACATGTAGATAGTGTTATTGTCGGTCAGCCTGAATTTTACTCAGCACTGGATAAGATCATCTCTACAGAGAAGATCGAAACACTGAAAGACTATATGTCATTTCATCTGATCCGTTCATTCGCAGGTGATCTGAACAATGCAGTAGTTACTACTAACTTTGAATTCTATGGCAAACTGTTAAGGGGTGCTAAAGAAATGCGTCCTCGGTGGAAGAGAGTATTGGATGCTGAAGAAGGAGCTATGGGCGAAGCTCTTGGTCAATTGTTCGCTAAAGAATATTTCAACGAGAAAGCTAAAAAACGTTATGCTGATATGGTAGAAGCTATGCGTACTGCTTATAAAGCACGTATAGAGAAACTGGATTGGATGACAGATAGCACTAAGAAAACAGCTTTGCATAAATTGTCTACTATTCGTCCTAAAGTAGGTTACCCTGACAAATGGAAAGATTTCTCAAAGTTGAAAATTGACCGTGGTGCTTATGCATTGAATATGATGCGAGCTAACCAGTGGTGGAATCAATACAGCCTTAATAAGCTTGGTAAACCTGTAGATCGTGATGAGTGGGATATGACACCTCAAACCTATAATGCATATTACAATCCGTCTAACAACGAAATAGTATTACCTGCTGGACAATTTACAGTTCCGGGTTTCAGAGACGAAGAATTGGATGATGCATTGGTGTATGGTTATGCAGCAGCCTCTACCATCGGTCATGAGATCACTCACGGTTTTGATGATGAAGGTCGTCAGTTTGACGAAAAAGGTAATCTGAAGAATTGGTGGACCAAACAAGACGAAGAGCAATTCACAAAACGTGCTGAAGTATTGGTAAAACAATTCAACAACATGGTAGTGGTAGATACACTTCATATAAATGGTAAAGCTAGTCTGGGTGAAAATCTGGCCGATCTGGGTGGTATATTAATAGGTATAGATGCCTTCAAACAAACAGAAGCTTATAAAAAAGGTGAAAAGATCAATGGCTTTACTCCTATGCAAAGATTCTTCCTAGGTTATACTTTAGGATGGATGTATAATCAGCGTAGTGAAGTATTAGCCAGTCAGATATTGACAGATGTACATGCACCGGCTAAATTCCGTGTAAACGGACCATTGCCAAACGTGCCTGAGTTTTACGAAGCATTTGGTATCAAACCGGGTAGCAAAATGTACCTGGCTGATAGTTTAAGAGTACGTTTGTGGTAAGAGTGCAAATACTAATAAAGAGTAATAATAGGGCCGTGGGAAAATATTTCTACGGCCCTATTCATTTGTGGTACTATTTTTGATATTTAGTAAGTAATAAACATAAGAGATGAATATAAAGAAACTATTGATCGCCAATCGTGGCGAAATAGCTATCCGGATATCGCGTGCAGCAACGGAACTAAATATACCTACAGTAGCCATATTTACATATGAGGATAGGTACTCACTACACCGCTATAAGGCAGATGAGGCCTACCAGATAGGAGCAGATAAAGATCCGCTGAAACCATATTTAAACATATTAGAGATTATTAGAATAGCAAAGGAGTGTGGCGCAGATGCTGTACATCCCGGTTATGGTTTCCTTTCAGAAAATCCTGCATTTGCCAGAGCCTGTGCAGCAAATGATATAGTATTTGTAGGGCCAAGGCCCGAGGTGATGGCTTCGCTAGGCGATAAAGTAACAGCTAAAGAAGTGGCCATTAAGGCCGGCATCCCGATTATAGAAAGTAATATACCCGCACTTACAGAAGAGATCATAGCTATATCGGAAGCTAACAGAATAGGATATCCCTTGATGTTGAAAGCTGCTGCCGGTGGCGGCGGACGTGGGATGCGAATTGTGAGAACAGATGATGAACTGAGGAAATCATATCATGAAGCTCGTAGCGAAGCCAAGAATGCATTTGGTGATGATACCGTATTTCTGGAAAAATATGTTGATAACCCTAAGCATATAGAAGTACAAATAGCAGCTGATAACCACGGTAATATTGTGCACTTGTATGAGCGTGATTGCTCTGTACAACGCAGGTTTCAGAAGGTAGTAGAAGTGGCGCCATCCGCAGTATTGAAAACCAATACACGAGAAAAACTGTATGAATATGCAGTCAATATTGCCAAGGCTGTAAATTATAATAATTTAGGTACAGTTGAGTTTCTGGTAGATGCGAATGAGAATATCTTTTTCATTGAAGTAAACCCGCGTATACAAGTAGAACATACTGTTACAGAAATGATAACAGGTGTAGACCTGATAAAGACCCAGTTGTATGTTGCATCAGACTATAAATTATCTGACCCTTTAATAGGTCTGGGAGATCAACAGAAGATACCCAAAACAGGATTTGCCATACAGTGCAGAATAACCACAGAAGATCCGGAAAATAATTTCAAACCGGATTATGGCACACTGATCACTTATAGAAATGCTACTGGCTTTGGTGTACGGCTGGATGAGGGTAGTACTTATCCGGGTATGAAGATCAGTCCTTTCTTTGACTCTATGTTAGTGAAAGTGAGTACATCGGGTAATTCATTGCAAGACGCTGCACAGAAAATGAATCGAGCACTGCGAGAATTCCGTATACGTGGCGTAAAAAATAATATTCAGTTTTTAGAAAATCTGGTAACCAATGCCGATTTTATATCGGGTGAGGCTACAGTAAACTTTATACCACAGCATCCTGAGTTGTTCAGTTTTTCTACCCGTCAGGATAGGGGTACTAAAATGCTGAATTTTCTAGCAGATGTAACTGTGAACGGTAATCCGGACGTGAAAGTAAAAGATATTGCAAAAGTGTTTGAGAAACCCGTAGTGCCTGCATTTGATACTACAACAGGATTTGCAAAAGGAACAAAAGACCTACTGACAGAACTGGGCCCTGAAGGATTTTCTAAATGGCTGAAGGCAGAAAGGAAAATACACTATACAGATACAACTTTCCGTGATGCGCATCAGTCTTTGCTGGCTACCAGAATGCGTACTACAGATATGCTGAAAGTTGCAAGCAGTTTTGCACAAGCACATCCTCAGACATTCAGTATGGAAGTATGGGGGGGTGCTACTTTTGATGTTTGTATACGATTTCTAAGAGAAGATCCATGGAGAAGATTGGATGCTCTGCGTAAGGCTATACCTAATATTCTTTTACAAATGCTGATAAGAGGTTGTAATGGAGTGGGCTATGCTGCATATCCTGATAATCTGATCGAGAAGTTTGTAGAAAAATCATGGGAGAAAGGTGTAGATGTATTCCGCATTTTCGATTCTCTGAACTGGATGCCGAATATAGCACCATGTATAGATATGGTGCGTAAACGTACACAGGGTATTGCAGAAGGTTCATTGTGTTATACAGGTGATATCCTAGATACTAAACGTACTAAGTACTCTTTGGAGTATTATTTACGATTGGCAAAAGATCTTGAAAATGCAGGTGCGCATATACTGGCTATTAAAGACATGTCGGGCCTCTTAAAGCCATATGCGTCTAAATTGCTGGTAGAGGCATTAAAAGATACTGTACAGATTCCTATTCATTTACATACACATGATACATCTTCATTACAGCCGGCATCATATCTGATGGCAGTAGATGCAGGAGTAGATGTAATTGACTGTGCCATAGGCTCTCTGTCGGGCCTTACATCGCAGCCTAATTTCAACTCTATTATAGAGATGATGAAATTCCATGAGAGAGAAAATCCTTATGATATCAAATCGCTGAACCAATTCTCTAATTATTGGGAAGCTGTACGTGAATATTATTATCCATTTGAATCAGGATTGAAAGCCAGTGCTGCTGAAGTTTTTGAACATGAGATACCCGGAGGTCAATACTCAAACCTGAAACCACAAGCTGTGGCATTAGGACTTGGGGATAAATTTGAAGAGATCAAGGAAATGTACGCCACAGTGAACGACATGTTTGGCGATATTGTTAAAGTGACACCTAGCTCGAAAGTAGTGGGTGATATGGCACAGTTTATGGTAGCTAATAACCTATCTAAGGCTGATGTTTTTGAGAAAGGAGAGCATATATCATTTCCGGAGTCCGTACAACAGTTCTTCATGGGGGATATAGGGCAGCCGGAAGGTGGTTTTCCTAAAGAACTGCAACGCATCATCTTAAAAAACAAAGAAGCCTTTACTGATAGACCAAATAAACATTTGCCGCCTATAGATTTTGATATGGATTTCATTGCATTCAAAGAAATGTATGGTGACGATCTGAATATTTGTGATTTCTTATCTTATAAATTTTATCCTAAGGTTTTTGAAGAAGGGCTTAAATTCTGGAGAGAGTATGGTGATGTATCTGTAGTACCTACACCATTGTTCTTGTATGGAATGAAACAAGGAGAGGATACAACAGTAGAGATAGCGAGAGGTAAAACACTCCTTATAAGGTTGCTAAGTATTGGACCTGTAGATGATAAGGGTTGCAGAACTGTATTCTTCAAACTGAATGGTCAAACACGGAATGTAGAAGTACACGACAGATCTGTGAAAGTGCAACATGTGGAGAATAGAAAAGTAGATAAGACTGATGGCAAGCAAATAGCTGCACCACTACAAGGCATGCTATCTAAACTACTGGTGAAAAATGATGAAGTAGTGAAAAAGAATCAGCCATTGTTTGTGATAGAGGCCATGAAAATGGAAACAGTGATCACTGCTACACATGATGGTAAAGTGCAACACATAGAACTGACAGAAGGTACATTAGTGAATACAAACGATCTAATAATGGAATTAGTATAGCTGAATATTGGGGAGTGTTATACTCCCCAATCTGCTAATACCTTATCTATGCTTGATGCATTACCAGTAATAATGGCCATACGTTCAATTACTCTTTCTACAAGCGCATCGGGGCAGGAAGCACCAGATGTAATCATTACACGCAATGGTTTTGAGTTAGGTAAATAGTTAGTAGCTACGTTCTCTGTATGTGTGTGCAGGTCGAAATGACGTATCTGTATTGCATCTATAATACAATGTTCATCATTGATAAAGTAGGTAGGTAGCTTCTCTTCACACAACTCTACCAGATGAGATGTGTTGGAGCTGTTATAGCCACCTATTACCAAGGCTATATCTGCTATTTCTTCCAGCATGCCCTGTGCGGCACTTTGATTGTCATTGGTAGCATAACATAAAGTGTCCCTATTATCAGCAAAATGTTCTGATGCGTTGGCATCTGTGAGTCGATATTGTTGCATGATCTCCTTTCGCAGATAGTCGGCAATGGCTTGTGTCTCACTCGCCAACATGGTTGTTTGGTTCACTACACCTATGCGTTGCAGGTCTTTTGAAATCTCAAAATTCTCGGAATATTGTCCTTTAAAATCCACATAGAAGCTGGTAGCCGGTAATGCACCTGTCATATATTTAGCCAGTAATGCTGCTTGTTGTATATCCTTTACTACTACTGTAGGAGTATTAGCCTTGCTATGAGAGAATGTAGCACGGGTCTCTTCGTGGTTAGGTTTGCCATGTACTACTATAGTGTAGCCCTCTTTACCTATTTTTTCTGCTTTATTCCATACTCGCTCTACAAAAGGGCAGGTGGTCTCATATCTGGTAGGCTCTATGCCTTTGTCTCGCAGAGTCTTTTCAAGTTCTAGCGTAGTACCAAATGCTGGTATGATGACAATATCATTACTATTGAGATCGTCCCACTGCATCAGCATTTTACCTTTGGTATCCATAATAAAACTAATACCCAATGCTTGCAGGTCAGCATTTACACCCGGATTGTGTATCATTTCACTAAGCAGGAAAATACGTTTGCCCGGGTTTTCATCTACCGCTCTGAAAGCTATCTCTATCGCATTTTCTACACCATAACAAAAGCCAAAGTGGCGTGCAAGAATGATTTGTAAAGAACCCAACTCCAAAATTGTAGGAGCAAAGTCTCTTTTCATTTTGTCATCTGCTTTTCGTTTTTGTTTGATAGCATTGACCAATGGACTGCGATAATGTACGGGTACGTTAAAAGATTTCATGCGTATAAATGATGGACAAAGTTAGCTATTTGGGCCTTAGTTATGAGCGTATGTGAAATGCTAAGAGTTTAAAACGCCCCTAATATTGAATTTTATGTTAATGATAACAATAAAACTATAGGCAGTAGGTATTTATTATGATTTAATGAATAATTTCGGATCATGTAGATGATAGTACACTTTGATCATACAGCAGTAGCTAACGTTCACTTTATTTATGCGTTATAGGAATAAGCTTATTTTTTTATTGCTTGTATTACTGCTACTGGTAATCATACAATACTCTGTACCGGGGCATCCTGAGATAGTTTCTTGGTATGGTAGATATGTATTCCGTCCCTTACAAAATTTCAGAAACACCCTATTTGGCTTTATTCCTTTTAGCATAGGTGATATTTTATATGCAGGTGCAGCTATAGGTATGATCATTGTTATAGTGAGGTGGCTATATTTTATTATCAGAGTAAGGACCCATATGCACACGCTTAATTTTTCTTTGATACACACAGTATCTACTATAGGTATACTATATATTTTTTTATTTGCAGGCTGGGGTGGAAATTACTATAGGCCATCGCTCAGCAAATTTTGGCAACTAGATAAGAACAAACTGAAGGATAGTTCTAATTTGATATTGTTCGACGGGTTTCTATTGCATAAGCTGAATGATTATGCACCGCACTATCATCCTTTAACATTTAACGAGATCAACAAACGCTCGCAGCTATATTATAGAG
>JBAWXE010000039.1:0-22642 GCA_037144255.1 Bacteroidota bacterium
CTTCAATATATGGATAACTATAATTGTATATGGTACTCAATAATACACCATTGTATATCCAATTGTGTGTACGTTTTTTATCGATTGCAATAGTCGCCTTTTGAAGAGACATTTTCTCACCTCTAAATAGTACTTTATCATCAGATATGATAGTAGCTACATCTCCAGTTTTTCTGTGAATAATAGTACTGTTGATAGGAATACCCATTTCAGTAAATTTTTGCTTTGGGCGACGATTTTTAATTACCATAGTATATGTATTGGTAGGTAAGGTGTATTTATAAAAATAGTACTAAACAGGGTAGTAAACAAGCGTATAAATACGTGAAAATGGGGGGACTATTGAATTTCGGATAATTGTCTATTTTATATTAGAGGTGTATTGAAAGGTCTTCCATCAAAGGGTTTATTGTGTGGATCAGTTCTTCTTTCCATTCCCGTTTCCAGTTCTTTAGTTGTTTTTCTCTTTCGATAGCTGTGTGGATATTGATATGTTCTTCGTAATAAACGAGTACGTTGCAATTGTATTTTGCTGTGAAGTTTTGTCTGTTTGCAGCGTCTTTATGTTCTTCTAGTCGTTTGCGAATGTTGTTTGTTACACCGATGTATAGGACTGTTCTGTTCATATTGCTGAGGATGTAGACATAGTAGGTCATTATTAAAAATAAAGAAAATTTGATAATTAAGGCTTTATAAAATGGGGATTATATAATTACTGCTCTGCGCAGTAAAAAGAGATTGCGGGTCAAGCCCGCAAAGACAGGTGGGGTAGTAGGATGAAACAATGGAATAGCAATGAACATAAATGGTAGGAGACGTATAATGTATAGTTACTGCTCTACGCAGTAAAAAGAGATTGCGGGTCAAGCCCGCAAAGAAAGGCGGGGGAAGTAGGTTGAAACAATGGAATAGCAATGAACATAAATGGTAGGAGGCGTATAATGTATAGTTACTGCTTTACGCAGTAAAAAGAGATTGCGGGTCAAGCCATCAAAGATAGACGGGGGCGTAGGTTGAAACATTAGTGCAGGGGATGGGCATATAAATATTATCAAGTGTAAGTGATGCAATAAATAGGAATTATCCCTTTACGTCCAGAGTATCGCGGAGGGTATTGCTGCATAGTCTACTTCTTATAATATTGAGGGAAGTATTTCTTTACAATATCTGCAAACTGAGGGGTGCTGCGGATATAGTCGAAGTCTTTGTTGGACTGGAATTCTTCGTATTTAATATAAGATGTGCCGAATTGGCTAAAAGCTGTTTCCAGGTATTTGAGGGCATTGTCCTGATCGTGCATGAGTGAGTGGTAATAGGAGAGTTTGTAGTAAGAGAAGAAACTGTCCTGTGGAGTAGTGGAGAGTGAGAGAACCTGCAACCTGTTCTTGATAGATATTTGGTAACGTTTGCAGAAGTAAGCTACATCTTCGTTCTCGTATAATAGTTCCTTTCCTAAGGTAAGGCTGTCGTTCTTTTGGTCGTTGTGTGAAAAATAAAGCAGACGATACTTATTGGCAGAATCGGCATTACCCAACATGGAGTAAACGGCATATAATTTGCGTACAGGGAATCTGTAAAAATTGTCTGTAACTATATGCAGGATGCCTTCTGGAATAAAGTTGGCTTTACCCATTGCTTTTTGGGCAATATTCTGGAACTCAGTAATCATGCTGTCTTTGGAGCAATGCGAGAGATGTTTTTCTAAGCATTTGTAGTATTTAATGGATGAATCGATTTTGTTTTGTTGCATATAGCAACCGGTGAGTATGCGGTAGCAATAAAAAAGACTAGGTGACACCTCCAGCGCTTTTTTGGCATATTTGATAGAAGAATCGAATTGCTTATCGGCAAAATAATTGTAGGATTTGTAAAATAGAGAGTAAGAAGCCAGAGGTTCGAGAGCCAAAGAAGAATCGAGCAGGGATATACTGAGAGCGTCGAACTTAGTGCTTTTGTTTTGTTTGTGATGTGTCTCTAATCTGATCTTGGCTTTGAGGTAATAAACTTTTGGCAGCACCCTCATTTCGCGGAGCTTATCGGTGCTGATAAAAGAGCTTAACTGATCTATTTCGGGATCGGTAAAGCGAAAGCTGGAAGCAAAAGTGTATGGGAACCAGGCTTTGCTTAAACGGAATATCCAATTCGCGCCTTCGAAATCTTGCTTAATGGTTTCATTGATCTTATTGATAGTGCCGGCAATGTAATTGCGCTTCATGATACTGATGAGCAATTTGGTATCCTTATTCTCGGGTATCTTATTAAGATAATCGAGAGCAGATACATTGAAACCAGTGATAGTGCATACCAGAGTATCATCGAATTGATGTAATGTAGTGTCATTAAAATAACCGCGATACAGACCTATGCTATTCTTGTACACGTAATAATTGGCAGTAAGGGGATAATTGGGGAAATCATTACGATATGTCTTGAAACTATCAGCCAATGAAAATGTACCGGAAGCATTATAACCATCGGAGGACAAGATGTCGTATATAATGGAGTTCATTTCCTTAATACCAGAATTGGCTTTGATGTTTTTATCGGGCATAGTAATGTGGGCATTTGTAGTTCCTACTATTATCTCTTTGTTGCCATTATCGAGTAAAATTTTGAAGTAGGTATAAAAGTGCTTGATACTATCGGGAAGTGATTTAAGCAACTGGTATTCCAAACCTTTAGTGTCTACATAAGCTATGGTATTGGGTTCTACGGTATGTTTGAGTAGGTATTTGTTATTGGTGAGCGAAAGGGTAGTCTCCATATTGCCTGTGAGTACAGGTATCTGTGAAATAGGACTAGCAGCATCGGGTACTTTGTCCATTAAGTAACGATTGAGCTCAAAAAGAGAGACCTTACCATCCTTATTCCTATCTGCCAGTCCAGCCATACCATTTATTAATTCGTAGCTAAAGAGACCACGGCCGTTGCCCCATTGTTTACCTTCGAGAGAGAGCTCGCCCGACTGGCAGGAAAGGATCTTCACTTCGTCTTTCCATTGTGTCTTAAGAACACCTGATATGTTCTTCATGCCTTCGAGACCACCGGAAAGATTACCTGAATGGCAGGCATCTGTTATCAATATAGCCTGTACACCATGAGCAGAGAGAGTGGCAATGTATGTTTGTAGGATATTGATATTAATGGCACTAATAGCATAAACAGAACGAGGCGCATCATAAGGCAATAGGTAGCCATCATTGGTGATGACCTTGGATTCGACATCGCCATGGCCGCTGAAGTAGAAAAATACCTTGTCGCCTTTTTGGGCTTTGTTGCTACATATGTTGTCCAGCTCGGTTAGAATGTTACCATCGGTTGCATTCTCGTTGGTAAGGAGGGTGATATTATTAGAATCGATACCGGAAGAGATGAGGAAGTCACGAAATTCGATGGCATCTTTATCGGCAAATTGTAAAGCAGGAATGGCAGGGTTCTTGTACTTAGAAATACCAATGATGAGCCCGTAAGTTTTACCATTAGCTGCTTCTGTTGGGTTAGTAGCCGTACTGAGGCCTTTAGTGGCCTGAGCAAATGCAGTAGTGTTGAGACATAGTAGGTATATAACCAAAATAAATAATCCCTTCATTATTTGGAAATTGAAAAGTAAGTATAGTTGAAGAATAAAATACAGGAGGAATTATACCTTATAAAAGTAACCAATATATAGATGTAAAACAAGAGGCGCATTTAGCCCTTTACATCCAGAATATCGCGGAGGGAATTGCCAAGGACATTGAAAGAATAAACCAGTAACATAATGGCTATGCCTGGGATGAGTGCCAGTAACGGGCGATTAGTAAGCAGGAAATTGTAATGTTCTTTGATCATGAGACCCCAAGACGGCTGTGGTGGTTGCACACCAATACCCAAAAAACTCAAACCAGCCTCTGTAAGTATAGCAGCAGCGAAGTTACTAGCTGCAATGACCATGAGCGGCCCAGCGATATTGGGCAGTATATGGCGATAAATAATACGCAGATCACTAAGTCCTAGGGCGCGGGCAGCAGAAATGTATTCCATCTCCCGCAATACTAATACCTGACCACGGATAAGACGTGCAGCAGTTACCCACATGGTAAGGCCAATGGCAATGAATATCTCCCAAAAGCCTTTGCCGATAGTGAGTGTGATGGCGAATACTAATAGCAAGGTAGGTATGGACCAGAGGATATTGATGAACCACATAACAATAGCATCGACCCGGCCACCAAAGTAGCCAGCTGCTGCACCTAGAATGATACCTATGGTTAGTGATAGGAAAACAGACACAAGACCAACTGAAATACTAACACGAGAACCTACCAGCAAGCGAGAGAGAATATCGCGACCATATCGATCTGTACCTAGATAGTATGTGTGCCATATGATGCTGTGCTGAATGATATAACGGCGCTGCAATGCGAGGGGTCGAGTGCGTTGCGATGCAGGTAATAAATCATGCAGGTGATATACTTGTACATCCTGCATACCTTCATCTATATAATGACGAACAAGGAGGGAGTCGCCAGTGAACTTAAAAGCATTAATAGGCAAGTACTGATAATAGGAAGGAGTACCATTGAACCATTCGGAAGTGGGGGAATCGTGAAGTTGTAAAGTGCTTTTAGGGATGAGCAACATGCGCTTGGTGAAGCCGGGGCGACGAGCACCCAGTTCTACTACCATACGATTGGCATTAGGTGTATTATCAGGAGCCAGTACATAAGCGAATATAGATAATAGACAGGTAAGCCAAATAATAGCTATTGCGATCAAGCCGGAAGGCTTGCGCAGCAGTTTGGAGAAAATACCCGGTGTGTTATCTGTACTCATTTATAATAAAGCAACTATTTCATTCCATATTGGCTGATAAGGTACACCAAAGCTGTGAGTGTGGTGGCACCGATCTTCAGTTCGCGATGATTGACCTGTTCGAAAACATCGTTATTGGTATGGTGCAAGTCGAAATAACGTTGCTGATCGGGCATAAGACCAGCCAGTGGCACATGCTGTTTGCCTAAAGGGCCTATATCTGAGCCGCCTTCGTGATGCGAAAAATCGTACACACCATAAGGGAGGAACAGCGGTGCAAAGAAACGAATCTTGCGACGCTGAGCATCAGTCATTTCCATGCCAATACCACGAGGAGAGAATCCACCGGCGTCGGTTTCGATAGCGAGAATATGGTTTTCATTATGCGTCTTAGCAGAATCTGCATAAGCGACGCCACCGCGAATACCATTTTCCTCATTCATAAAGAGTACGGCACGTATGGTACGTTTTGGACGCATTTGTAGCGCTTTGAAAGCGCGTAATACCTCTATGGATTGTACACAGCCTGTACCATCGTCGCTTGCACCTTCGCCCACATCCCATGAATCGAGGTGACCACCTACTACAATTATTTCTTCGGGATATTCAGAACCCTTTATCTCGCCAATGACATTGTAAGACATGACACTATCGCGCATTTGGCATTCGGACTGTATGCGAGCAGATACTAGCCCTTTCATACATTTTTCTTCCAGCATATCGGCAGTTTTGTTGCCTATGGCAATAGAAGGTACATGTTTTACAGTATCAGCAGGGTAGCGCATTGCGCCCGTATGGGGGAAATCATCTATTCCAGTGGAAAGAGAGCGGATGATAACTCCCGCTACACCACGTTGAGCGGCCATTTCGGGGGCCATCCAACGGTACTTGCCGGCATCGCCATAACCTTGAAAAGTATTGATATAATCCTGACGAAACCTGTAATTGAAGAAAATAATCTTGCCTTTTAACTCCTGATCTGATAAAGCCTTAAAAGCATCCAGATCTTTGACCATAAGTACATTGGCCTCCAGTATTTTGCCATCAGAGCCTATGGAATTGCCAATAGAGAGCATTGGTACATCTATATAAGTACCCTTAGCACCGAATTTTAATTGCATGCTCTCCTTGCCACGTACCCAATGAGGTACTTTTACAGGTTGTAGCCATACCTTATCTGCACCAGTGGCTTCCATAGCTTTTTGACCCCATTCTACGGCCTTGGCAGCAGCTGGAGAACCTGAAAGGCGTTTGCCTACCTGCTTACACAGAACCCTCAAGTTATCGTAACAAGTGCCATGCAACATGATCTCGTTGGAAAACTGACGGATGGTAACGGAATCCTGAGAGAGGTCCTGTGCATGTGCAGAGCCTAATGCAGCAATAAAGAGAACGGAGAGGAGAGGTCGTTTCATACTATAAAAGTAAAATCTTCATGATGATTTTAAAGGGGGAAATTAGAATAATGGTAATCCTTACCTTTATGACTGCAAAATAGCCGTATGAAGAAAGTATGTATATTAATGGCACTATGTGCTATAGTGTTGAGTTTCAGTAATTGTACACCTAAGATGTTTGGGGGAGAAACATCAGGATCGGATAGTAGTACTATTGCAGCTATACGCAGTAAGTACAGTGTAGATGAGTTGGAGACAGGCAGACTGATATTCAAAGGGAATTGCGGAGAATGTCATAAGTTGAAAATGCCGGGGACACGCACTATTCACCAATGGGAGAGGATATTGCCAAAAATGATCAGAAAATCGAAGTTAGACGACAACAAAGCGCATTTGGTTGGGGCATATGTGATATCTAATGCCAAACAGACACATTAAGTGTATATATATTGCTGAAGTGCCTATTAAGAATGCTGATAGTGATTATTATCGATTAATTAATACTGAAACGTGATATTTGCAAACGGTTACGGAAAGTAGCTAGAATAATAAAAGACAGAAAGATGAAAATAGGTATAGTATGTTATCCGACCTTTGGTGGTAGTGGTGTGATGGCTACAGAATTGGGCATGGCCCTTTCACAAAAAGGACATGAGGTACACTTTATTACTTACCAGCAACCGGTTAGGTTGAATTTTCATCCGAATATCTATTATCATGAGGTAACAGTACCTACTTATCCGCTGTTTGATTTTCCGCCATATGAAACTGCGCTTACCAGCACTATGGTAAATGTGATAGCTAATAATGGTTTGGAACTGCTACATGTGCACTATGCAATACCACATGCATCGGCAGCGTACTTTGCCATGCAGATATTGAAAAAGCTGGGCAAGGATATACCCTTCATTACCACACTTCACGGTACGGATATAACATTGGTAGGTCGTGATGCGACCTATGCGCCAGTGGTGACCTTCTCTATGAACGAATCGAATGCTATAACTGCAGTATCTAATAATCTTAGAGAAGAAACCTATAAGTCCTTCGATATAGAGAAGCAGATACATGTGATACCCAACTTTGTAGATATACAACGTTTTCAAAAGACAGATAAAGAGCATTTCAAACAAATGCTGGCACCCAATGGTGAACGCATTCTGGTACATGTATCGAACTTTAGAAAAGTAAAGAGAGTTGAGGATGTGATTCAGACTTTCCAAAGGGTGCATAAGGAAATACCTTCAAAACTGTTGATGATTGGAGATGGGCCAGAACGACAGAGTGCAGAGGAACAATGTAGAACATTAGGGGTATGTAATGATGTACGTTTCCTGGGCAAGCAAGAGCAAATTGATGAGATACTGAGTATTACAGACCTATTTATACTACCATCAGAATATGAGAGTTTTGGACTGGCGGCTCTGGAAGCTATGGCCTGTGGAGTACCTGTGATATCGACCAACTCAGGTGGTCTATCAGAGATCAACGAGCATGGAGTGACGGGTTTTCTAAGTAATGTAGGTGATGTAGAAGATATGGCTAAAAATGCCATTTATATACTGGGTGATGATGCCAGATTGGCTCATTTCAAAAAAGCGGCTATAAGTCATGCACGCACTTTTGAAAAACAACGTATCATACCATTGTATGAAAAGCTATACGAAGAAGTAGTAGCCGCATATAAAATGGAAAAGGCCCATCAGTTTTAATAACTACCCTTCCATCAGAGCTTCCCAATATTCTGCTCCACGGCGAGTATGAGGGATGACTATAGTTCCACCTACTATATTGGCTACAGCAAATATTTCATAGATCTCTTCTGTTGTGATGCCTTCTTCGTGGCATTTTCCCAAGTGATATTTGATGCAATCGTCGCAGCGAAGTACCATGCTGGCTACTAAGCCCAGCATCTCCTTGGTACGGGTAGATAGAGCACCATCGGCATAAGTATTGGTGTCCAGATTGAAAAGGCGGTTGATGACCTTATTTTGCTTGCCGAGGATCACCTCGTTCATTTGAGCCCTATAATCGTTGAATTCTTGTATTTTTTGATTCATATGGGTTGAATTACACTCCAAATGTAAGGACTGGCTTTTTTCTTTTTCATTTTTCGTCTTACTTTACTTGTAATTAGCCATTCGTATATAAATGAGGCAAGATATATTTCGCCGTAAGACCATAGCACAGATAGAGAAAGAAGCCGCCAGCGGAATGACAGACGCACATGGTATGCCCAATATGAATAAGGTACTGACAGTACGTGACCTTACTTTTATGGGAATTGCTGCTATAGTAGGGGCGGGTATATTTTCTACTATTGGCAAGGCTAGTTTTGATGGTGGGCCTGGTATCATCTTATTATTTCTATTTGTATCAGTAGCATGTGGATTTTCGGCATTGTGTTATGCAGAGTTTGCCAGCATGGTACCTGTATCGGGTAGTGCGTATACTTATTCATATGTGGCATTTGGAGAAGTGATAGCCTGGATCATAGGATGGGACCTGCTAATGGAATATGCCATAGGTAATATAGCCGTAGCCATATCGTGGAGTGATTATTTCACAAGTTTGCTGGATGGTTTTGGAATACATATACCCGATTACCTAACTATGGATTACTGGACAGCTAAAGCTATGGCTACTGATGCAGCTAAAGCAGCCTGGCATAACGCCCCCACATTAGGTAATTTTAAACTGATATGCGATCTGCCCGCATTTCTGATAACAGTAGTGATCACCTGGGTGATATACATCGGTATCAAGGAATCTAAAAGAATGACTAATGCTATGGTGATACTGAAAATAGCCATCATATTATTGGTAATAATAGCAGGAGCATTCTATGTAAAAACTGAAAACTGGACCCCATTTTTACCTAATGGTATGGGTGGAGTGTTGAGTGGTACTGCAGCAGTGTTCTTTTCATATATAGGTTTTGATGCTATCTCAACCACTGCTGAAGAGTGTAAAAACCCACAAAGAGACCTACCCAAAGCCATGTTCAATTCGCTGATCATATGTACCATTATCTATGTGGTCATTGCATTGGTATTGACAGGGATGGTGAGTTATAAGCAACTGAATGTGGGTGATCCATTGTCATTTGTATTCGCAACACTGCATAATCAATGGGCTGATAGAATAGCGGGTGTAGTAGCAGTAAGTGCTGTGATAGCTACAGCCAGTGTGTTACTGGTATTCCAACTAGGGCAACCACGTATATGGATGAGTATGAGCCGAGATGGACTACTGCCACCTATATTTGCACGGATACATCCTAAGTATAAAACCCCATCTTTCTCTACCATACTTACAGGGCTGGTAGTAGGCATACCATCGTTATTCCTGAACCTGCAAGTAGTGGTAGACCTGACCAGTGTAGGTACGCTTTTTGCTTTTGTGCTGGTATGTGGTGGTATCATCAGGCTAGACCATATAAAACGTAAAGCACAGCTGCAACTAGAAAAAGAATGGATAGCACCGGAGCCTATAGTGCCTGATAGTAAATTCAGAACACCATATGTAAGTGGCAAATGGATAGTGCCTGCTATGTTCATTATAGCTATAGTGTTGTTTGAAAAATATTACCCTAATGGACTGAGTGGATTCTTCAGTATGCATAATGATAAAGGGGCTACAGGCTGGGATGTGATACGTGAGAAAGTACCATTTATCTTATTTGGTGTCACCTTTGCGATTACCGCAGTATTGTCTTTCCTGAGAGATTATTCGCTGATACCAGTAATGGGTTTTCTGTGTTGTACCTACCTGCTTTGTGAGAGTGGTACCAGCAACTGGGAGCGATTCCTGATATGGCTGGTAATAGGTCTGGCTATTTACTTTATGTACGGCATTAAGAAGAGTAAACTGGCAAGAAAGGAAACCATGTAACATATAGTCAATATAATGAAAAGAAAGAATATATTCAGTAGGCTAATATTGGTAGTGCTGATATTATTCGGCCTATTGAATCTCATAGCAATCATTCATGCATACAGATTTACCCATTACACTCATTCGCATATAAATAGAAAAGGGCCTGTAGATCTGTCCAGAGCAGATAAATTGGAGCTGATCTTACTTGGACAACCAAGGCCCAGACCAGAAAACAATAGAATCCCCACTCTGCCATTCAAAACCATACGCCTACATAGCTATAAAGATATTGAATGTTGGAGTATGCAAGCAGATAGTGCCAAGGGTACAGTTTGTTTCTTTCATGGTTATGTTTGCCCAAAGGCCTTGAGCCTTGATAATGCTTACGAGTTTCTTAAGATGCACTATAATGTTATGTTGGTTGATTTCGTAGGGGCAGGAGGTTCGGAAGGGGATGTGACCACACTGGGTTTT
The DNA here is from genome assembly GCA_037144255.1 of Bacteroidota bacterium. Lineage (GTDB taxonomy): Bacteria > Bacteroidota > Bacteroidia > Chitinophagales > Chitinophagaceae > JBAWXE01. Next base: position 10,545 of record JBAWXE010000039.1, read on the forward strand.
AACGAAGCACAAGATGTAACTACTTGTTATAAGTATTTACAAGAGAAAGGAGAACAACATATTTTCCTATATGGAGTGTCTATGGGAAGTGTAGCAATTATGAAAGCTGTTTATGATGAACAGCTGAAAGTTTCAGGCATTATGTTAGAATGTCCGTTTGGTAGTTTGTATGATGCAACAGCTAATAGATTTTCATTTATAGGAGTACCACCTGTTATTTTTGCTACTTTATTAGACTTTTGGGGAGGAACATTGAATGGATTTTGGGCATTCTCACATAAGCCTACAGAATATGCGAAAGAGATACATGTGCCAACACTGCTTATGTATGGAGACCATGACCAGTATGTAATGAGAAGGGAAACGGACAGTATATATGCACATCTGACCGGAATGAAACAATTGGCAATTTACAAGGGAGCACGTCATGAAAGCTACCTGCATAAATGCCCTGAACAATGGAAATCTGATATTAAGACATTTTTGAAAATGGTCAAGTGAGTTTTACAATTGCTCCAATTTCCCATAAACATGTTTGCTCCAGTCTATTCCTTTACCCATAGTACCTCCCCAACGTTTACTGATAGATTCGGAGTCTGTAATGGATTTGAAATTGTCTACTAATGCGGATGTAGGGTCGATAATTGGATCTAAGTGTTGGTATTCCTTCATTTTGGAGCTGATATAAGGGATATGCAGTATCGGTGACATAAATCGTTTCTTAGTGAAGCCTTGTAATAGAAAAGACTGAATAGGATCTGTAGCAAGAGCTAAGGACTTAAAGCCTCTTTCCTTAGCCAACAGATAAGAGAAGTATACATTTTCTGTGCTATGTCTTGCTTTGTGTTCATGTAGTATCCTATTCTCAGGGATACCTAAAGCCTGCGCATACATGCCCATAATGACAGCCTCTGTATAAGGTGTGTAAACAGCAGAGCCTGAGTAAATAATATTATTGGCAAAGCCATTTTGGAATAAATAGAAAGACCATAATACGCGTGCTCTCATAATAGCGTCCCAATGCCCATTTCTGAAAGGGATGCCGGGTACTATGATGGCATCAAAAGGTTTTACAGCACTAGCTATAGCAAATGCTTTATGAGGTCTTTTACCCTGTTTGAAGATAGTGATCATGGTGGATGATACAGGACGAAAAGGTACTAAAATTATTTAATGCAGAAAAGGGGAGAAAACTACTATTGGTATTGCTTTGTTATATTCTTCAACTCATTGAGTTTCAGTAAAGCTTCTACCGGAGTAAGGGTATTCACATCTGTATCATTGAGTATCTGCTGTATACGACGTAGGTCCTCGCTGAGGCCATCGAAGATATTTAATTGAAAATTTTGAGCTTTAGGTATGTGTTTTACACGTTGAGCTGTGTCTGTTGCAGATCCATGTTTTTCTTCCAACATAGCTAGTATCTCATCCGCACGATGCAGAAGGGCAGGAGGCATACCCGCCATACGAGCCACCTGTATACCAAAACTGTGGCGACTACCACCCGGTGCCAGTTTGCGTAGAAATATGACCTTATTACCTGTTTCCTTGTGGGTGATATGAAAATTGCGCACACGAGGCAATTGATTTTCCAGTTCGTTCAGCTCGTGATAATGTGTGGCAAATAGCGTTTTGGGTGTCTTGATGCTATTGTGTAAATGCTCTACAATAGACCATGCTATTGAGATACCATCGTATGTACTGGTACCGCGGCCTATCTCATCCAGTAATACCAAACTACGCTCGCTGATATTATTGATGATACTGGCAGTTTCGTTCATCTCTACCATAAAGGTACTTTCACCACCACTGAGGTTATCAGAGGCACCTACTCGTGTAAATATCTTATCCGTAAGTCCTATGGTGGCAGCCTCTGCCGGTACAAAACTACCCATATGTGCCATAAGCGTAATAATAGCTGTTTGGCGTAGTAGTGCCGACTTACCACTCATATTGGGACCTGTAAGTATGATGATCTGCTGATCGTCCTTATTCAGTATTATATCATTCGCTACAAATGTTTCACCTGGTTGGAGATTTTGTTCTATTACCGGGTGGCGACCTTGTTTGATATCCAGTATCGGTTCCGGTACAAGGGTAGGTTTACGGTAATTGTATTGTTTGGCATTGTAGGCAAAAGATAGCAAGCAGTCTATCTGCGCAATAATGTGTGCATTGGTTTGTATGGCAATGATATAAGGCTCTATGGCAGAGAGTAACTGCTGATAGAGTTCCATTTCCAATGCAAATATTTTATCCTCAGCACCTAATATCTTTTCTTCATACTCTTTCAGTTCCGGAGTAATATAGCGTTCTGCATTGGCTAGGGTCTGCTTACGTATCCAGTCTGTAGGTACTTTATCCTTATGTGCATGGGTTACTTCCAGATAATAGCCAAATACGTTGTTGAAAGCTATTTTCAGAGAACTGATACCCGTGCTTTGGGCTTCTTTTTGTTGTATGCGCAGTAGGTAATCCTTACCGCTACGTGATATGATACGCAATTCATCCAATTCTGCATGTATACCATCGCGTATCATGCCACCTTTACTTGCCAATGCAGGAGCATCATCTACAATTGTTTGGCGAATACGTTGTTGTATCTCAGGCAAAGCTTGTACTGGGTGTAAGGTTCGTTTTAACAAGAGGTTTTCTGAAGAGATGCACAACTCACGCATCTTTTCCATTTCATGCAGGCTTTTGGCCAGTTGCATTACTTCGCGTGGGTTGGCTTTTTTCAGTGGTATCTTTCCTATCAGCCTTTCTACATCACCTACTTGTTTGATGTGTTGGTGTAAGGATTGGTTCAGGTCCTGATCTTTGATAAGGAACTCTACCAGAGATAGGCGTTGTTCTATTTGTTGTTGATTGAACAGGGGAAATACCATCCAGCGTCTTAGCAAACGGGCTCCCATAGGAGTTTGCGTATGATCGAGTGCATTTAGAAGGTTGGTTCCTCGTTCGTCTGTACTATTCAGTAATTCCAGATTACGTATTGTAAAGCGGTCCATCCACAGAAACTCAGTTGCGGTTATTCGTTGTATGGAATTGATGTGTTGTAAATTGGAATGCTCTGTATCTTTCAGATAATGTATAGCTGTGCCGGCAGCTATGATAGCAGCTTTCTGGTCTTCTATACCATAACCTTTCAGAGATATTGTTTGAAAGTGCTGTAGTAACAGATCGTAAGTATATTGCTCCTGAAATACCCATTCATCTATAAGAAATGTATAGAGCTTAGTATCAAATTGTTCCTTAAAGCGACGTTGTTGGGATTTGGATAATATGATCTCAGATGGTTGGAAACTCTGAATGAGTTTATCCATGTATTCTGCATTGCCTTGTGCAGCATAGAATTCACCAGTACTGATATCTATTAAAGCAATACCACATTCAGGTTCAGCTAAATGAAGTGCTGCCAGAAAATTATTTGATTTATTTTCCAGTAATTTATCACTTGTGGCTACCCCGGGGGTTACTAATTCGGTAATTCCACGTTTTACAATGCCTTTGACAGTTTTAGGATCTTCCAGCTGATCGCATATAGCTACTCTATATCCTGCCTTTACCAGTTTATGCAGATAGGTATCTAAAGCATGATGAGGAAAGCCTGCCAGATCAACAGATGTGGCTGCTCCATTAGAACGCTTGGTAAGAGTAATACCTAATACTTTAGATGATATATGAGCATCTTCATTAAAGGTCTCGTAAAAATCACCTACACGAAATAATAATACTGCATCAGGATATTTAGATTTGATATCCCGATGCTGCTTCATTAACGGAGTTTCTACCGATGCCTGTTTTGCCATATGCCTTGTACAAACCTAATGAAAAACTATTTTCTCGAAAAGGGAGAAGGGTACTTACTTTTTTACTGTAAATAAAAAATCTTTGGAGAAAGTTACATTATATCCACCACCTTTCCATGGAATAGATTTCCATTCTACGCTAGGTTCTATGCGTTTTGTCATCACACCATCTGTTACTTCCATAGGTAATGAGAATCCAGCTAAAACATTACTGAAATGGTAATTAAATACATCGTTTTTGATGTAATAATCCATTATAGGAATATTATTGATCCGCAAGTATTGATCGAATAGAGGTGTGAAATCCTTTCCTGAGAATGTATTGATGTATAGTTCAATTTCTTTAGTGGTAACAGTACTATGATAGAAGGTCTCATTCATTCCTCGCAGCATCAGACGGAATTTTTCATCGTTATGCATGATCATACGTATCATATGCATGAGTGCAGCCCCTTTGTCATATTTGTCACTACTTCCTGCATCATTTACTCCATATTGACCTATTACGGGTATATCGTTTCTGATGTTGGACCATTCCCCACGGCAATATTCAAATGCCTTTTCTTTGCCTAACTGACATTCTGCAAATAATGTTTCAGAATAAGTAGTGATACCTTCATGAATCCAATTGTCAGAAATATCTTTCGCAGTGATATTATTACCGAACCATTCATGCCCGCTTTCATGAATAATTATGAAATCAAAGAGGGTTCCCACTCCCGTATTACTACGGTCCTTACCCTGGTACCCCATTTTGTATTTATTACCATAGGCTACGGCGCTTTGGTGTTCCATACCTAGATAAGGTGCTTCTACAAGCTTATACCCATCCTCATAGAAAGGGTAGGGACCCATCCAGTGTTCAAAGCAATGTATCATTGGTTTCACCACTTCAAATTGTTTGTGGGCTCTTTCTTCATTGTATTTCAGTGCATAGAAGTCAAGGCTCAATACACCTTTTTCTCCCATAACTGTATCTTTCCAATGTATATAATCACCTATGTAAAATGTGACATCATATGTGTTGATAGGATTTTTCACTTGCCAAGAACAGGATTTACCCCATTCGTTCTCTCCGGCATAGAATTTAGAATCTATTAGCTTACCATTACTAATGATACTTAGATCTTGAGGATTTTCTTTAGAGTCAGGGAATATAATATTGACATTCATACCATTATCAGGCTCGTCGCCTTGATAGTCCTTACATGGCCACCAACTACTAGCTCCCAACCCTTGGCAGGCTACAGCTATCCATGGTTTGCCGGTGCTGTCTTTTGTCCAAATGAATCCTCCTTCCCAAGGTGGTAATTTGGCTTGCTTAGGCTTTCCATGATAATAGGCTATGAAGGAAACATTCAACCCTGTTCTAAAACTACGGAATGGATATTTTAACCAGTATACATTTTTTTGTTTTTCAAATGATACAGGAATTGCTTTGTCTGATGTTGTTATAAACACGCTATCCAGTTCCATAGGGTCCTGTAGGTCTAATTGCAAACTGTCATGAGGAGTACTTGTAATTGTAAAAAAAACAAGATTACTGCCATGTATGCTTTTCGTAGCTGTATCAAAAGTTACATGCAGGTCGTAATACTGAACATCCCACCAGTTTCTGCCAATACCATTACTTCCGCGAAGGGTATCGGAATGGGTAAAAGCAAATGTGGTATTTGCCATTAGCAAATACCACACGTTAAATAATACTATGTAAAACCTTTTCAGGTTAGAATTAATGTTGAGGAGCATTGTCATTACCACTGTCTTTAATATCAGTTACTTCTACTGAGAACATCAGAATAGAATTAGGAGCGATTGGGCCTTGTGCATTAGGGCCATATGCCAAAGTAGAAGGGATGTACAACATGCCTTTACCACCTTTTTTCAATAATGCTACACCTTCATCCCAACCTTTGATCACTTGACCTTGACCTAAACCAAAAGTGAAAGGCTGAACATGCTTGAATTCAGGGTCTACGTTAGAGTCGAATGTTTTGCCATCCAAAGTTTTACCAGTATAATTAACAGTCACTTGTTTACCAGCTGCTGCTGTTGCACCGGTACCTTCTTTTTCTATTACATAGTAAAGACCAGATGCTGTTTTCTGAGCTTTAACATTGTTTTTAGTCAAATACTCTTGGATCATTTTATCGTCAACATCTTTTTGCTTAGCAGACATTTCTTCCATTTCCTTTTTCTTTTCCTCAGCTGATTTCACTGATACCAGTTTTACGTAGTAAGTCAGCTTGGTACCTTTCTTCATGAAAGGAGGTACTTGACCGGCCGGAGCTTCTTTAATGATAGAATCAACAGAAATGCGCATTACTGCACTATCTCCCGGAGTCATCATGGAAACACCATCAACCCAACTATCACCTGCAGATTTTGCCGGTGGCAATGGAGTTCCGATAGGTTGTCCGTTATTGTTTTTTCTAGAATCGAATAGCACACTGTCTCCGATTTTTACAGTAAGATGCATTTCAACGAAGTCACCTGTTTTAGGTTTTTTGTCGCCTGGGGCATCAGTTACGATTTTGTACTCAAGGCCTTTTGGAGTTTTCTTAAATCCATCCTTGTTTTGCGCATTACAAGCGCTCTGACTGATCAGTGTAGTGCCTAAAAGGGCAATTGGTAAAATACGTTTTATCATGTTTGTTTTTAATTATCGGGGGTGAATATCGGACAAAATTTTCTTAAAATATGCAATTGTTTCGCTAAAACTTAAAGAAGTGCGTCCTCCGGAGGCATTAAAGTGCCCTCCACCACTAAAATATTCTCTGGCAATTGCACTCACATCAAAATTTCCTTTACTGCGTAATGAGAGCTTTACTTCATCATTCCTTTCTGTTATCAAAACTGCAAAACGCACGCCAGCTATGCTTAATGGGTAGTTTACCATTCCTTCCATATCTCCACTTTGTACCTCAAAACGAGACATATCTCTTTTAGATATGGTTACTAGGCCAGAGTTCAATTCTGGAAATATTTCCATTTTTTCACTCAATACATATCCCAAAAATTTCATTCTGTCTGCAGACCACGAATCGTAAATTTCTTCATGTATAACGCTGTGATTAAGACCGCGCCTTTTGAAATCTGCAGCCATTTCATGTACCCCAGCGGAGGTGATTGGGAAGCGAAATGAGCCTGTGTCGGTCATTACGCCCGTATATAAGCACGCTGCAATATCTAGATCAATGAGTGCATTGTCATTGCATAGATTGATAAAGTCATAAACCATTTCGCAAGTGCTACTTTTTTCAGGAATACTCATACCATAATCCCATACTGGGGCTGGCATCAGGTGATGATCTAATAATATTTTGGGTTGTGTGGCAGCTTCCAAAAAAGGTGATAAATGCTTAGTACGATCATATGCATTGAAGTCTAAGCAAAAAATTAGATCGCATGTACTTAGTAATCGTTGTACTTCTTTCGGTTCAGATTCGAAATTGTATAATTTGTCTACTCCTGGCATCCACATAAGAAATTCAGGTAACTCACTGGGAGATACTGGTATTACTTCATGTCCTTTTTTTACCAGATAGTGGTATAGACCCAACATACTGCCTATGGCATCACCATCCGGTTTGTGGTGGGTGGTTATGAATATACGTTTAGGGGATTGTAGTAAAGGGAACGCGTCTTGTATTGAATGCATGATATTATTTAAGCCTGTTTTATTGGGCTATCCTTTTATTTTGCTTGCAATTTACATTATCCCTTTTTTAATCTTCTATACTATGTATAGAATCTTCGTGAAATGTACCTACCTTTGCGGCGTCATCTTAAAAATAAATAGTTATATGTCTAATCGTACTTTTACAATGATCAAACCGGACGCAGTACGTGCCGGTAATATTGGCAATATCCTGCAAATGATCAACGCAGGTGGATTTCGTATAGTTGCTATGAAATACACACGCTTGACTTTGGATCAAGCAGGTAAATTCTATGAAGTTCATAAAGAGCGCACATTTTATGGCGAATTGACTGAATTTATGAGTAGCGGACCTATCGTTGCAGCTATTCTTGAAAAAGATAATGCTGTTGCTGATTTCCGAACTCTTATTGGTGCTACTAATCCTGCTCAGGCAGCCGAAGGTACTATCCGTAAAAAATATGCTGCTTCCATAGGCGAGAATGCAGTACATGGTTCTGATAGCGATGATAACGCTAAGATCGAAGCTGATTTCTTCTTCAATGGACTAGAACGTTTCTAAATACATAGTTGAAACCATTAAAAATGCCCGCTCAAATTGAGACGGGCATTTTTCTTTCCGATAAGCGGCAGATATATTTTAGTCGTTTCCTATTCCAACTGTTTTTTTACTTTTATTTCTTAGGTCTACACCTCCTTCTAAAATAGATTTCAAATTACAACGATAGAATGTCCAACCGGTACTGCATCCCACATAAAAATTCATTTTGCTTTCTTCGTCAGTAGGTATATTTTCCTGTATGATCTCGAGTATAGTTACATCACCATCTTGTTTTAAATTCACGGTTACAATTCCTGCCTTCCCAAATACAAATTGTAATTTATCTTTACCATTAGCTTCCAGTATCTCTCCCCTTTCCACTACTGTATCCGGATGTCCATGCCACATCCATTCATAAGTATCCCCTTTTTGAATAAAACTATCTCTTTCTCTAACAGAACCATTTGCCCGTTTGAATTCTGCTTTTCTTAAAAACCATTGTTCTAGATTAGCACGAGTGGTCCAGGCATCATATACCTGTGCCATATCAGCCTTGATGGGCATCTGTTGAGTAAATTTACTCCAATTGACCTGAGACATCGGTGGTGGTTTATTTACCTTATAGAATTATTGAATTCCAAATGAAAATCAAGTAGTTCAAATGTTAACGTGATGATATTTAGACATTTATTTAAATACTTATACTTATAAAAATTATATTCTATGATTGTTCTATTTGAATAAAATTTTAAATAAGAAGCCTCAATTACTATCTTTGGCTAGTCATAGGCCGCGCATTTTGAGAAAACATTTACCACGCATAATTTCTATAATTATACTATCCTGTAGTGTCAGTGGTGTTTTTTATTATATATCTGCCGATGTAAAGCAAATACTCGCTAAGGCAGATGCACATTTTGCTATATCGCGTAGCGGGGTAAATCTTGATTTCATTAAACTACCTATTACTCAATTTAATACTAATGAACCTGATGAGATTTCATACCAAGGCAAACAATATGATATTGTATCTTATCGGGTTGTAAACGATACTGTCATCATTTCTGTTTGGCATGATGAAAACGAAGAGCATCTCAATGCTGATATCATATCACATTTTGATACCAATTCAGATGTTTCATCCAATGTTTCAGGTAAACAACTTAGTAAAAAGCAAGTACATATAGCTGATGACTATAAATATCTAACTGCGCTAGAGCGAATCAGATTTTCAATAGTGTCCTCTTCATCATCATTTTTTTCTACATCATCTTGTCTCCGTAGTAATTGCTCTATAGGCGTTATCAAGCCTCCTCCGCGTTATTTTGTAGCATAATTCTAATTGCATTATTAATGTTTACTTTCTTCATAGTAAGAATGTAATACTGCATTATTAACTATTTGTAACAAAATATACAATCATGAAATTAAGGCATACTTCTGCATATATCATTATACTATTATTGCTATCCAATATAGCTTTTGCACAAAGTGAACTGAAAGGTGTTATTACTGATATTAAAGGGAATACCCCTGTCAAATCTGCCACCATACAAATACCCGATCTGAAAATTCAAGCAAGTACTAATGCTTCGGGCTTATTTGATATTAAAGACCTATCATCAGGCACATATCTGGTTGTAATCAATAAGCCGGGTTATTCTACAATTGTAAAAACAATTACCATAAAAGGTGTTACAGAACTGAATGAAGCTTTAAAAGCATCAACTGCAGAGCTGAGTGAAGTGGTAGTAACAGGTGTATCTACAGCTACAGAACAACGCAAAAACCCTGTTCCGGTAGGTGTGATGACACACAATGAACTGCAACAGACCGCAGCTACTAATATCATAGATGCTATTACCTACATACCCGGGGTGTCTGCCATTACAGATGGTCCGGCTATTTCTAAGCCTGTTATCAGAGGTTTAGGCTATAATAGGGTAGTGGTAATGAGTGAAGGCGTGCGTCAGGAAGGACAACAATGGGGTGACGAATTTGGTATAGAAGTAGATGAATACGCTGTTGATAAAGTAGAGGTACTGAAAGGCCCGGGTACTCTCAGTTATGGATCGGATGCAATGGCAGGCGTTATCAATTTCCTGCCTGTGAAAGACCTGGAAGAAGGAAAAATAAAGGGCGATGTCACAGCCAATTATCAAACCAATAACGGACTAATGGCAGCATCTGCTGATATACAAGGTAATCTGAAAGGTTTTGTTTGGGATGCTCGTTATACATTCAAACAAGCACATGCATATCAAAATAAATATGATGACTATGTTTGGAATTCAGGCTATGGTGAAAATGATTTTCGTGGCATGATAGGTTTGAACCGTAGTTGGGGTTACTCTCATCTCTCTTTCAGTGCGTTTGACCTGAAATTGGGTATTGTAGAGGGTTCAAGAGATACTATTACTGGCCAATTCCAAAAACACTATTTGGATATGAACGGTGGAGATAGTTTGGGTGTTGCACCATCTGGCGATTATAAAAAGTATGGTTTGTATCCTATCATACACCAACATATCAGACATTACAAAACCGTATGGGATAACAGTATTTTACTTGGCAGTGCTCACTTGAATGTGAAATTGGGTTTACAACAAAACTATCGTCAGGAAGCTAATGATATTACATTAGGAGATGTGTACAATAATTACTTCTACTTGAATACTGTGAACTATGATGTACAATATGTGTTCCCTGAAAGGAACCATTTCAACTTATCTGTGGGTGTGAATGGTATGAGCCAATCATCAGAAGATCGCGGTTCTGTGTACTTAGTGCCAGAATATAATCTATTTGATATAGGTCTATTTGCTATTGCTAAGAAAACCTTCAACAAATTATCTGTAAGTGGTGGTTTGCGTTATGATTCTCGTAGTTTGCATGGGAACGATCTGTATACAGATTCTTTAGGTGCTCGAACCTCAGCTTCAGCATCAGATGCTACACACAGGTTCTATGCATATTATTCTAATTTCACAGGTGTATCTGGTAGCATCGGAGCTGCATATGATATCAATAGGAATTGGTATGCTAAACTGAATATTTCTCGTGGTTTTCGTGCTCCTAATATTGCAGAAAGTGGCTCTAATGGTATACATGATGGTACTACGTTCTATGAAATTGGCGATCCTACCCTAAAACCTGAGACCAGCTTGCAAATTGACGGAACGATTGGTTATAAAAATGAAGACTTAACAGCTGAATTGGATGCATTTACTAATCAGATCAATAATTATATATTTGCTGTTAAGTTGAGTAGTGTTGTTGGTGGTGATTCGTTAAGGAATGACCCTACTACACCTTTCGGACCTTCACCTACCTTCAAATATATTTCGGGTGATGCCTCTATTTCAGGTGCAGAGTTAATGGTGAATATACATCCTCGTAATCTCAGTTGGTTGCATTTTGATAATACATTTTCCATGATCAGTGCTATACAAAAAGGTCAGGGAGATTCTACAAAATATCTGCCCTATACACCTCCCTTTAAGTTACAATCCAAATTGGTTTTCACCGCTAAGAAACTCAATAAATATTTTACCAATGCTTTTTTAAGCATTGGATATGAATATGATTTCAAACAAGATAAGGTATACTACAAATTCGGTGATGAAACAGTTACTCCTTCATATTCACTTATCAATGCTAGTATAGGAACCGATATATGCAGTAATAACAAGACCATCTGTTCTTTGTATATCATTGGCAATAACCTGGCCGATGAAGCTTATCAAAGCAATATGGATCGTTTGAAATATGGCGATTTGAATGTGGTGACCGGTAGAACAGGTGTCTACAAAATGGGTAGGAATATCAGTATCAAACTGATCATTCCCTTAGACCTGAAAAACAAATAATTACAATTTAGTCTTACAATAAAATGTCCCTTCATATGAAGGGACATTTTATTTAGAATAAGTATTGAAATTATTTTTCTTGTAGTGCTGGGAACTGTACTCTGTTTCCCAGCCAGCTATCCTTAATAGGTATCAGCCAGTTTTCCTGTAATTCCTTTTTAGTTTCTACTGTATTATTGAATAGGGGAGTATTCTGATTAATATATCCTTTATCT
>JBAWXE010000040.1:0-21737 GCA_037144255.1 Bacteroidota bacterium
TCCTCTTTTCCATCTTTTACACTTTAAATGTGTAAACTTTTTTCAGGACTAGACAGCTTCACAAATGGTTCTCATTCGGTTTACATGCTCCCCAGAGAGTGGGGAAAAATGGTAGTGTGAAAAAGCGACACATGAAAGGAATTATGCTGTGTGCTGAAAAAACATAAAGGTACGAAATGAGGATAGGGGGTAACAAATATTTGTTTCAATATATAGGTGGGGTCTATTATTCAAATCAGAAGAACTGATACCAGAACGGCGTAGTAGTAGACTAGACAGAACAAACGGGAGTAACTTCGGTGAAACAAGGAAAACTACGCTCAACTAAGGAAGTATTATGAATACTATTTTGCAATGTATCTTAGCCATTGAATGAAAAAAATAGCCTACTGTATCCTTTTCTTATCTCTTACTGTGCAGGATTTTTGTAATGCTCAGATGAAGCCAAATTGGTTTTTTCATGATGAGTTAGTTAATGATATTGAAAATTCAAAAGATACCGTTTATATTTTTGATAGAACGAAACTTGAAAGGCTTAATAGTATCAAACAATTGGATAATGCAGCTGAAATAAGTTGTAAAACTAAGAATGGAGATAGCATAAATCTTTTGATTACATCATCTCAATTTAATAGTTCAAAACATAAAGTTCACTTGGCAGATACAGTGTATAAGTTTATTCACAATAGGAAAGAAGTTGATTACCTAATTGAAAAAAATATTATTGATGGGAAAAAGTTTTATGGATTTTATGGAGAAGTGCGAAGAATAGAGATATCAAAGTTGAAAATTAAATGGGGACGTAATTGGTTGATAGTTCCAAGGAGGGCTTATTCTAATCTATTCGAACCCCACTTTTCTTCGCTTGAAGCCTATTTATCCGAGAATAAAAAACTTCTTTTTATTTACCTACATGGCGCAGATGGCGCAGATAGCTATTCGGTAAAATTCGTATTTAATGAGAAACAATACCTCACGAGATTAATAACTACAATTGAATGCGTTGATGGCTATGATTTTTTGGATGCGAAAGTTGATATTTGTGAATAACGACGAAAAATAAATTTAGATATTTCGACAATTGTAGACTCTAGCAACATGATACACATGGATTGTATTTTGAAGATAACGAATAACAAAGGTGAAATACAAGTAGTGAGAGTGGTGAAGGGGTAATGTGGGCTTGTGATGAATGCGATAATGTGCGCTTGTGTTGTGGGTGAGGAACACACAACAAGGGCGGCTTTTAGGCAGGGATTACAAATCCGCGCCAGTATTGTAGGAGCGTTGCTGACGCAACAAAATGAGATTGCGGGTCTGGGCCCGCAATGACATGCGAGAAGGCTGAGTGCAAATGCTCAGGAGATTTCTTCCCGAATCGAGTTCGGGATTGAAATGACGACCTTGATAGGGGCAATGATGTGATGATGTATAATGTGTTGTTGGTGAAGAACACACAACAAGGACTGAGAACTATTCCAGCACGCCTTCTTTTATTTCATTCCATAAAGCACGATAGCAGGTAGCTGCGTAACTAGATGCAGCGAATGCACCTATAGGAGCATTGCGAGTACCCATCTTTTCGATATCGGAAAGGTATGGTATGTAGTATTCGAAGAAGCGATTATCCTTGCTGAGTTGGGTCATCATATCCTGATGCATTTTCTTACGGATATCGACCATAGAGAAGAAACACATGAGCTTATCTGTCTCAGTGTCTTTGTTCTCGAAATATTCCTTAACGATATCGTATGTGCGTATGGAGAGTGTAGTAGGTACTACCGGCATGAGCACAACATCGGAAGCATAAAAAATATTATCGGCCAAGACAGAGAAACCTGCAGGGCAGTCTATAAAAACGAAATCGTAAGTATTGGCCACACCTTTGAGCAAGCTCTTGAGGTGTTTTTTAGAAGCGTTGTAATCATCTAACAAAATATCCATTTTGCGAGCAGAAATATCGGCAGGGATGACATCGAGATTAGGATAGTCGGTCTGCATGATAGCTGCTTCTAAAGACAGAGAATGCTCAATGATCTTTTTAGCAGAGCCTTTAGAGTTGGGTTGTGCCTTGTAATAAAAGCTGGCAGCACCCTGTGGATCGAGATCCCAAAGGAGGGTCTTGTACCCATCTTTAGCAGCCTGATAAGCGAAATTGACACAAGAAGCTGTTTTACCTACACCGCCTTTTAAATTGTATAATGAGATGATAACCATGACACTCTAAGTTTTTCAGAACAGAAAATTACAAATAAATCACGAAGTTTTATATACCCCGGCTGTAATATGAGATCAATGAGCCTTTTTGGGGGTGATTGAGGCCTGTTCTTTGATCTGTTCGGGGGATTTGGTACCTATATTAAAGAGTCTATAGGCCAGGGTGGTGCCTGTTTCCTGTGGGTTTTGCCAGGCAAAAGAACCGGGAGGGACAATATCCTTGCCGGCAGCATCGCGGACAGAGCAGGTGATGGACCTACGGGTGCCGGAACGGGTAAATGAAATATAAGCCTGTGGCACATTAGGGCTAGTGACCCAATCGATATTGCAGGCTTTGAGCCTATCTACTACCTCATTATCTACCTGCCCAGAAATGTGAAGGGATATAGGCATTAAGAGGCCGGAATAAGGGATAAGTTGGGGGTAGGTGCTGTATAAGCGGGAAATCCATGTGGTATAAGCAGTCTTATCGCCGGTATGCTGGGCGCACTCAGCCTGTGCCTGATAAGTGCGGGCAAGGAATAGTTGCTCATATTCTGCATCGATATTGGTATCGTGGAGGATGGTATTGAGGATGGTTTGTGCTTCGTGATAATGACCTTGTTTCATTTTGAGGCGAGCTACGAAATACTGAAAGTACTTGTGTATATAACGGCGGTCGTCTGTATTGGCAGCCTTCTGAAAGCGATCGAGGAAAAAGCCAGTGCTGAAATCGCGTATGAGATACCATATCTCGTCCCAGCTGACAGTGCTTTCGGTAGAGAAGAGTTTGTAAATGACACGATCGCGCTCGGGGTTGTGCGCAAACTGATTGATGATGAGGAACTGCTGAGTGTAGCGCTCAGTAAGCAATTGCGCCATATGCCCGAGTACAGTAGGATTGTACCACCAATTGCGATTCTCGAATTGTTGGGCTTGCCATTCGTTCTGCTTGTTGAGTAATTTGATGAGTTGAATGCTGAAATCGTAATGGCTTTGGCCGAGTGTGGTGCCTATATGTAACTCCTTGAATTCGGAAGCTTTGTTGATGTAATGTTTGGCCTCTTCGTTTTGACCATCATACAGCAGGCAGCGAGCCAGAGCGATGTTGTACCAACCGAAACCAGGGGTAGAGCCGGCGGCTTTTATCATATCGTGCATGAGGTCGGTACCGTCTTTGGGTAGTGACTTATAGATATCGAGTATAGAAGAGTAATAGGCCCATTCCTGCAGACGTTTGTCGGAGGCATCCTGATCGGAAGCCTTTTTGTACTCGCTTTCGGCCTGACGGAAATCGCCACATACGGAACGAAAAGTAGCAAAGTTGTTGTGAGGAAAGCTGGGGGCTTTGCGTAGGAGGTTATAGTAATAAGCAGCGGAGTCTATCTTGAGTGCGTAACTGTAAATGATGGACTTGTAGTGATATACAGCCAGTTTATCTATAAGCTCGTAGCCGGGCTGAAAGACATGGGCATTGATGATCATGTCTTTTTCAATTTTCTTAAGACCGAGGTCTAAGTAGTGATTTGCGAGTGCTTCGTTCTCGTCGATAGAGTTTTTGAGGAAAGGGTATTTGGCAGAAGTATAAAAACGATTGCGGTGTACTGTCCAAGCCAGATAGTTGTAAGCATCCATATAGAATTCACGTTGAAAATTCCACTTGAGGACACGTTTGAGTAAAGCGTATGTCTTCTCAGGCTGCTCGGTATTGTTGTAGCAGTTCATTAGAAAGAGAGCTATCTGTGTATAGTCTATCTGGAATTTATAGGCAGGGTAATAGTCGATAAGATTAGGAGTGCGAGTGCCCAGTTGTTTCTTATAGTCACGCTCGGCAAGAGCCAGTGCGCGTTCCAGGGGGATAGAAGCGTTTTTATAACCCAGATAATCGGCAGAGTGAAAATACTTATAAGCCCCTTCGAACATCCAGCCAACGTAGTAGGTACTATCTACACGTTTGAATTCGCGGGAACGAGGCAGTGCATCATCGCTATTGAGCGCTACACCCATGCGTTTGGCATCAATCTCGTAACGCTGGCTGAGTTTGGCAGGAGGGTGAGGCTGAGCGAATTGTAAAGTTTGAGGTTGGGATGACTGTGAAGATGTGGATTGGGCAAAACTATGACCTGCATACAAACAAAAGAGGAGTATGCCACAGATACGAAGCGCGTATGTCTTTGCGGTGGAGATCATAGAAATGCGAGTACTATGCATACAATTTGAGTCGTGCCAGTCTTTCTACTTCTTTGAGGATTATACTATCGAGGGCTTTTTGTTTACCGTCCTTATTACGGTACATGAGACGATGATCGAGTACAGGACGAGCGAGGTCTTTTACATCATCTTCTATCACGAAAGTGCGGCCTTTGACCAAGGCATAGGCACGGAGGCAACGCAGGAAAGCGATACCACTACGAGTAGAAGCACCTAGTGTAATATCCTGATGTTCGCGGGTGGCGCGAACTATATTGCTTACAGCATGTACTATCTCCTCGTGTATGAATACCTGAGAGGCTTGAGTTTGTAATTCTAAAATGTCCTTCATGCTCATGACCTGCTGCAGATCGATGAGGTTTTGGGCTATCTCCAGATATTCGCGATAGATATTCATTTCTGTGACTTCGTCGACATAGCCGAAGAAGATCTTCATAAAGAAACGATCTAACTGTGCAGCAGGGAGGGGGTATGTGCCTTCCATCTCGATGGGGTTCTGTGTAGCGATGGTGAAGAACATACGTTCCAGTTTGAGAGTAGTATCGCCTACTGTTATCTGGTGTTCAGCCATAGCCTCTAGTAAGGCACTTTGCACTTTGGGCGAGGCGCGGTTGATCTCATCGGCCAGGAGTACGTTGCAGAACAAAGGACCTTTCTTAAAGAGGAATTGTTTATTAGCGTCGTCGAATATATGCGTACCAATGAGGTCCATTGGCAGGAGGTCTGGGGTGAACTGTATACGTTTGAAAATGACATGTTCGCCTTCCAGTTCGCCACTGATGCATTGCGCCAGTGTACGAGCAAGAACTGTTTTACCAGTGCCCGGATTATCCTCCATAAGAATATGACCACCTGCTAAAAGGCAAGTGATCACCTTTTCTATTTGTTCGCGTTTGCCACGAATGACTTTTTCTACCTGGGAAATTAATTGTTGTATTGACTCTGTAGCGTTAATAGTAGTATTCTCTGAAACCTGATCCATCATACAAGATAGCTTTGTACAAGTTTACTGATTAATACATTGTGTTGTGCTAATAGAGTTCTAATTTTTTGTGAAAAGTGCCAGTATAGTGCTTAAGAAAGAGTTTTGGACTTTTGGAATTTCCATACTTGTTGAAAAACATAGGCAGCTATGAGTACTACCGGTAGCCATTGCAGGATGATAGAAATGGGATTGGTATGAAAAGTGACATCATGAGCCATGATAATATCGTTGGTGATATCTGTAATAAAGCCGATCAATATCAACATTTTGACCATACGGAGCATGCTAGTAGCAGAGTGGTACATGCGAGATGCATTCTCCTCGGTAACAGGTTTGAGGTAATTGAATTTATGAGGGTATCTATTGACCACAGACAGTAATATGTACAATAAGGTAGCTATACCCGGTATGGCGAAAATATAGACCTTGGAATCGAAAGCATCGGGGATGTTCTTGATATTGTAATGAGTGGGTATCTTATCTGGTAAGGTGGAATAGCCGTATGTGACCCCTGCCCATAGTATGATGAGCAAAGCAATGCAAGTACGTTCTATTTTTTTATCAGAATTGCTGAGTTGTATTTCAATGACCGGTCTTTCCTTGTATTCCATAATTTGTAAGATCAGTGCGAAGATATTATTTCATCTTTTATAGTCCATGAGGATATAAAAAAAGCCCGTCTGCGCGAAGCAAACGAGCTACAATGCCCCGATAAGCATGTGTAATATGCAAGAAAAATGTTTGCCCTAAGCTTTAGGACAGCTAAAGGTCCTGACCAAGCATCAACACAATGTATTTTATATATTAAGGATTTGTTATTTTCATTACTTGCTTTGTAATCTAATAACAGGGATGATCATTTCTTCTAATGAAATGCCACCATGCTGAAAGGTATTGCGGTAGTAATTGACGTAGTAGTTGTAATTGTTTGGGTAGCATAAGAATACATCGCCTTTGGCAAAAATGAAAGCAGAGCTGACATTGGGACGAGGGAGACCAGCTAAACGAGGATCACGGAAAGAGAGTACGTCCTTATCTTCGAACTGGAGATTCTTACCATGTTTGTAACGGAGGTTGGTAGTGGTTTGTCTGTCGCCTACGCACTTGCTAGGTGTCTTTACTTTCACAGTACCATGATCGGTTGTAATGATGACCTGTATATTCTTATCGGCGATTTTCTTAAGTGCACCGAAAAGTGGTGAGTGTTCGAACCAGCTAACCGTTAGCGAACGATAAGAGGCTTCATCGCCTGCTAATTCTTTAAGTACTTCCATCTCTGTACGAGCATGAGAGAGCATATCCACGAAATTGTATACGATAACTGTGAGGTCGTTGTTGAGGTAATTGTGGATATTATCTTCCATGATCTTGGCATCTGTGTTGTTGGTGATCTTCAGATATTGCCATTTGAGATTATCCAGCTTTAGGTTTTTCAATTGTCCTTTCAGGAATGTTTCTTCGTACATATTCTTGCCACCTTCATCATCGTCATTTTTCCATTCCATAGGGTATTTAGCTTCAATGTCAATTGGTAATATACCTGCAAAGAGCGCATTACGGCTATATTGTGTAGCGGTAGGCAATATGCTGAAGAACATATCTTCTTCTACGGTGCGGAAAGACTCGTTGACAATAGGTTGTATGCTTTTCCATTGATCGAAGCGGAGATTATCAATGACCACCAAAAAAGTAGGAGTGCCTGGTTGCAGATAAGGTGCTACTTTCTTTTTGATGATCTGGTGAGAGAATAGAGGGCCATCTTCTGGGTCGTTCTTTTTGATCCAATTGGCATAATTCTTAGATACGAATTTGAAGAATTCGGTATTGGCTTCTGTCTTTTGCGATTGTAATACTTCTATCATCTCATCGCTATCGCTTTTGGCCATTTCCAGTTCCCAATAGACGAGTTTTTTATAGAGGTCTTTCCATTCTTCGTAATTAGGATTGGAGCTGAGGGCCATGAAGAGATTGCGAAAATCTTGCTGATAGGCAGAAGTGGTCTTTTCTGCTACCAGTCTTTTACTATCCATGATCTTTTTGAGAGAAAGCAGCACCTGATTAGGATTTACAGGCTTAATGAGATAATCGCTTATCTGACCGCCGATAGCTTCTTCCATGATATTCTCTGCTTCATTCTTTGTTACCATTACTACAGGCAGAGTAGGTAGCATTTCTTTGATACGAGCTAGTGTTTCCAAGCCGGTAAGGCCGGGCATACTTTCGTCAAGCAGCACTACGTCTACATATTTTTCTTTCAGCAGTTCTAATGCATCATAACCATTGCTAAGAGGAGTGACCTCATAGCCTTTGTTTTTGAGAAAAAGAATTTGCGATTTTAGTGAGTCTATCTCATCATCTATCCAGAGTATTTCGCCTTGTGCTGTGCTCATAAATGTTGTCTGTTTTCTGTGAATCTGCTTTAACGTTATTAAAAATACACTTCTATCGATTACCCACCTATTGCTTTAACTCAAATTTTGCAATTGCTATATTTGCTTTAACGTACTGAAGCTATTAGTATTGTAGTCAATTATACATTATGCCTGATAATAACCTTTTTGTAACTATTCGTCCTGCTAAGAGAGATGATTGCCCACGTATACTGGAATTGGTAAGAGAACTAGCTATATTTGAAGAAGCCGAAGATGAAGTGGTAGTAGACCCTTTGCATTTCACTGAAAGTGGATTTGGACCGAACCCAGTATGGTGGACCTATGTGGCTGAGGTGGAAGGAACCATAGTGGGTATAGCACTCTATTACATCCGTTTTTCAACCTGGGAAGGACAAAAGATGTATTTGGAAGATATCATCATCACCGAAGAATGGAGAGGTAAGGGTATAGGTAATATGCTGATGGAACAACTGATACAAACAGCCAAGGAAAAGGGCTTTGTAGGGATGAATTGGCAGGTGCTTAATTGGAATGAATCAGCTATTAAATTTTATAAGAAGTATAATGCTGAGTTTGACCACGAGTGGGTGAATTGTTATATCAATTTCTACTAAAGGTCATCGCCGCGTCTCTTATATCCCGGGCATTTGTAGGTTTTCAATTGGAATGAGAAATTGACCAGGAACATCATATACTGATCGTAACTACTGGAATTGCCTCTTTGTTTGCCAGCGCGACCAAGAGGTTGTGTAGGATCTAGTTCTACGGAGCGATCTTGTGCAATTATGGCGGGGTTGAAAGTACCTGTATTGTAAGTATTTGCAAATTTTTCTGCACCCACATAAGTAGTACTGACATCATCCAGATAATCTGTAAGAGTAAGGCGGTCTGTAACTTCTATACTAAAGTTGACACCCGGGGCTATCCAGCATTTGAAGCCCATGCCGATAGGAAAACACACACTAACGTAGCTATAATTACGACTAGAATATCCAGCATTCTGACCTTCTGTGCCTAGATCTTTCAGATAGTATTTTTTACCGTTGATAGTAGTGTAAGGGTTATAATAAAAGGCACCTACACCCATGGTCACGAATGGAGAAAACCGTTTAGTACGTTCTCCCGTAGAGACACTGAAAAAATTGAATTCTGACTGACAAACAGCCTCTATGATATCGCTTTCAAAATTGAGATTGCGTGCTAATTCATAAGGATTGTCAGTATTCAGTTTGTCGTCGTAGCTGACTTTAGTGTAATTGACTGAACCCTTGATGGAAATATATGGATTGATATGAATACGAGTGAACATGCCGGCTACAGGGTGAATGGTCTTAAAACCATAATTATCATTCAGATCGCCGAAATATTGAGAACCGCCCACAGAATAGCCCCACTCTGTGCCTGTGTAAAATGTTTGTGCCGATACAACAAAACCACCGAGTAGAATAAAAATAAAACTTAATATGAAAATTCTTTTACGCATGTATACACTCTAATAACGGCAAAAGTAGCTATTTATTGTATTAAGGCTAATTTCTACGATCTATACCCCAATACAATTTCTGACGGATGGTCTTTAAGAAATTATGTTCATCCGGACGAACCAGCGATATGCAAAAACTTTCCTTTTTGACAGCCAATTGCACTGAATTATTTACAATTTCTGTTCTGGCATCCATGGTACACAGGAACTGATCTGTGCGACCCTCTACCTCGAAAGAAATAACATTATCATCGGGTACTACTATAGAACGAGTATTGAGATTGTGAGGTGCAACTGGAGTGATAACAAAACTGGATGTTTGAGGGAATACGACCGGGCCACCGCAACTAAGAGAGTAACCTGTAGAGCCGGTAGGAGTAGCAACGATCAAACCATCGGCCCAATAAGTATTGAGAAATTCCCCATTTAGGTAAGTATGTACCTTGATCATGGAAGAAGAGTCCTTGCGGTGGATAGTGAATTCATTGAGAGCAAAAGGAGAGCCATTGAAAATGGGCACGCTGGCATCTAAATGTATGAGTGTGCGTTTTTCTAATGTATAAGAACCTCGTACCAAAGCCAGTATGGCAGCTTCTACTTCCTCTTCGGGTATAGCAGCCAGGAAACCAAGTCGACCCAGATTGATGCCAATGATAGGGATATTGGAATTGCCAACAAAGCAAACAGTATCTAACAAAGTGCCATCGCCTCCGAGGCTAAAAAGCATATCGGTATGCAGAGGTAAGTCTTTCTTACCGGTGAACAAGTGAGGAGTGTTTTCGAAAATCACATAATGCTGCATCTTCTCATAAAACTCCTTATAAATGATGAGTTGTAATTTATGTACTTGTAACATCTTGATGATGCTGAGCAACATAGGTATGTCCTGATCATCAAAGGTGCGGTTATAAAGTGCTACTAACATATAATGTCTGTTCTTTTGAAACTATTCACTATTCATGTGTAAAAATAATCCATTTTGCCCCAAATGGTTAAATGCATATTCTAAACGGATTTTTATATCATATCCGGTGACAATATCGAGGCCTATGCCTTCAGAAAGTAGCCATTTGTTATTCAGGAAACTATTGCCCGGTGTGTTATTGCCTATATAGCCGGCATCTAAGAACACTTTGGGATATATGCGCAGCGGAATAACCGTAAGATACCATACAGGTACATTTCTAAATATATGATTAAATATTTCGTGTTTAAAATCAAAACGAATGACGCCATAGTGAGCCCCATCGGCCACATAATATTCGTAACCACGCACATAATCTGTCTTGGTGCCTAGACCACCCAAAAATGCATAGGGCTGAGATTCGGGTAATAAGAAACGTCCGCGGAATATGGAAGAGACGTACCATTTGGGGAAAGGTTCTGAATAATAGCCTATTTCGGTGTTGATGAAAGCCTGAAATTTGATACCCTCTATACCCATTCTTGCTACGAAATAATCTACCATTTTTAATCCTTTAAGCGGGTAGTTCCAATTGTCTACTTTGTTGAGTGTAAAGCGAGTATTGAGCTCTATGAGTTTAGCATTGCGATTACTATCCAGGTAGTAGTTCGGGTTTAGCTTCCGAATTGTATCGGCAATACTGTAGTCTTTGTATGTAAGCTGAACAAGGTATGTAGTGGCATAGGCAGGGCGATAAGTATAAGTGAAGGAGCCTTCTAACTGCTGGGAAATAAATTTTTGATCATCGTGAAAGAATAGTAGCTTGTTAAGGTCAGTAGCATAGGAGATTTCCTGACTTTGAGAAACGCTAAAAGAGAAGCCGATACCATGTTTTTGGTTGTGGTCTATATATGGCCGCATATAGTTGATGGCAAACTTCTGCGTATAGCCAACCTGCATGGTAATGGCAAAATCTTCCATATTGCCTCGAAAGTTCTTGTCAGATAGAATGAGTCCTATATTAGAACGGTGTATATCGTGGTTATGCTCTGTCCACCAAACATTGAAATTCCTATCGGCTAACTGAAAGGTGACCTGTGGTAATATAGACCAGCGCTCCTTGACACTGATATGCCAATTGATCTCAGTAGCACTTACTTTTTCCAAATACAAGTTCACATCATAAAAGAGGATAGCATTGAATAAGTGGAGTTTGGTTTCGTTGAGTAATAAAGCAAGCGTATCAACAGGCAATACATCAGCTTCGTGAATACTGATCTCGCGGAGAATGATGGACCTGCGAGTCCTATTATTGCCTTCAATGAAAATGTGTTGAATTGTTACATGAGTCGCCAGACCCTCAGGAATGTACTTGCGCATAGTGTCTGCACCTATGGAAGCAGAATCTTGCATCTGAGCAAAACCAGATGTGAAAGAGCATATCAGTAAAATTATAACAGGTAGAAAATACTTCATTTCACCATACTTGCAGTAGGATACCCCCTATCATATATAGGAATAGCAAACTAATTTAGCATTAAAGGTAACCAGCTTTTTGGTAGATAAATACGTAACTTTATCTGAATATTAATTCTTTATACAATCGCAATGAAACAATTTGTTTTAGGGCTTTTATGTGTTGGTTTTGTGATCATAATGGGATATTCCTGTAAATATGATCATGCCCCTGTTGCGCCTGTTGCGCCATCGGATGGTAATTTTCCACCGGAAGTGGCTAAAATATTCATTAATAAATGTGCCACAGCAGGCTGCCATAATCAGGCCAGCTATCAAAATGCAGCAGGTTTGCTGCTGGATACCTGGGAGCACTTATTTAATGGAGATAATAGCGGTTCTGTTGTAATACCCTATAGTTTAGGATATAGTAATCTCCTGTTCTTTATTAATACTGATTCTACACAAGGGCCTAAAGCAGTGCCTACTATGCCACTGAATGCAGCCACTCTTAGTAAAGATGAATATAATACCATCAAGAATTGGATAGCTGTTGGTGCACCTGATAAGAAAGGCAATATAGCTTTTTCATCTAGCCGTGATACCAGACAAAAGATATACATATCGCAACAAGGTTGCGATGTAATAGCTGTAGTAGATGCGAAAACCAAACTCACCATGCGTATCATACCTGTGGGTATGGACCCCAATAAAATAGAAGTACCGCATAGTATTGAAACTACCAGTGATGGCAAATATGCTTATGTGAGCTTTGTACAGGGTACTTATCTACAAAAGATAGATCTGCAAACGGATAGTGTAGTAGCTAGTCTTGACCTTAATTTGCCAGGGCAGGAACTTACCAGTTGGGGTACACTCAATGTGTCAGATGATGGTAATAACATTATGGTTTCTTATTACGATGGCACAATTGGAAATGTAATACTTATAGATGCTGTGAATATGGTGGTATTGCAACGTTACGGAGCCGGTGCATTTGTAAAGCCACATGGTACGGCCAGCTTACCGACATTTGATACCTTTTATGTTTCAGCGCAAAATGGGAATATCATTTATAAGATATCTAAAGATGGTACTTTCTTTAAAAAGGTAACAGTAGATGGCGCTGCACCAACTACGGCAGCTGGTACCAGAGATCTACATGAAATAGAAATGGCATCGGATGGGTCTAAATATTTTGTTACTTGCCAGGCAAGTAACGAAGTAAGAGTAATGGATGCTCATGCAGATACTCTGATTAAGGCTATACCTGTGGGTATATATCCTCAAGATATGGCTATATCTAATTCTACGCCATACTTATTTGTCACTTGCGAGCAAGATAATTCTACTCATGCAGGCTTCAAAGGATCGGTATTTGCTATCAATTACAATACTTATGAGACTATACGTATAGATGGGGATTTTTATCAACCAAACGGTATAGCGGTAGATGACCAAAATGGACTTTTGTATATAGTGAGCAGGAATCTTACCGGGGGGGTAGTAGCCCATCATACATCTATATGCGGAGGCAATGATGGTTGGTATAATGTATATGACCTTAAAACCTTTAAACCCCTTAATAATATCAGATATGAAGGTGCCTCTGATTCGTATGATGCCAGTACACGTTTTGAATAACAATGTCAAGATCATTTACTTTGTACCTTTTACTCCCATAGATAAACAATATGCTGACAGTTTCGCTTCATGGTATCAAAACGCATGCTCCACACGGATTGTATCCGCAGGAAAATATTTTGGGTAATGAATTTGAAATAGATGTGGATATATACTTACCAGTAACGCATGAAGAGCCATGGCCTTATGTAGACTATACAATGATACAAAGGGTAGTGTTGAATATATTTGAGCAGGAAGGGCAGTTGCTGGAGACCTTTGTGCAGCAGATACATGCTGCATTAAAGATACATGTGCCTAATGCAGAAAAAATAAAGGTGAGTGTAAGAAAATTACACCCACCTATGAAAGGACATGTGCAGTATGCACAAGTATGTTATGAGGACTAATTAATTGGTGATCAATTTTTCTAATACAGTATCATAAGCTTTCTTCCAGTCGTCTATATAACCCCAAGATGCATTATCGATAGTGATCTCTTTATTGGCACTTACTGTTCCAATCTTAGTGAATGGTATATTTCTGAGTTCAGCTTCGAACATAGCATGTATGTGTGGATTGACACTAACTACTACACGACACTGTCCTTCGCCAAACAGGAAGGCATCCTTGCGAATATTCTTATCAGTATGGATATTAAAGCCAAGGCCATTGACCATAGCACTTTCCAGTAAAGTAGTAAACAGACCACCTTCAGAAATATCATGAGCAGATAGAATCAGTTTTTCACCTATCAATTTTAGGATTGCCTGTTGTACTTGGTATTCTTCTTCTAGTTCAAAATGAGGAGCAGGACTATGAGTAACGCCACAAATGTGATGGAGATATTCTGAACAGTTGATGTCATTTCTGTTAACACCTACTACATATATCAGGTCGCCTACATTTTTGAAATTCAATGTCATTTTCTGATCAAGGGTGTCAAGTACCCCTACCATACCTATTGTAGGAGTAGGGTATACAGGCCCATCTTCAGATTGATTGTAAAAACTAACGTTTCCACCAGTTACAGGAGTATCCATCTTCAGGCAAGCATCGCCCATGCCTTTGATGACATTGACGAATTGGTAGTAAACTTCGGGATTATAAGGATTTCCAAAGTTCAGGCAATTAGTAATAGCTACAGGTACACCACCACTACAAACTATATTACGAGCTGCCTCGCTTACAGCGATCATGCCACCTTTGTAAGGATCAGCAAATACATAGCGACTGTTACAATCGGTGGTAACAGCTAGTGCTTTTTCAGTACCATGTACGCGTACAACTGCTGCATCGCTAGGTGCATTGGTATGTGTATTGCCGGTACCTACCATAGAGTCATACTGCTCATATACCCATCTTTTAGAGGCTATATTTGGTAATTGTATCAATTCTAAAGCAATTTCTTTAAGGTCAGCAGGTATTGCTATGCTTTCAGGTTTGAAAGCTTTGATCAGTTCGAAATATTTAGGTTCAGTGTATTCGCGTTCATAAACAGGAGCACCGCCACCTAATACTAAACTTTCAGCAGGCACATCTGCTACCAGTTCTCCGTTCATATAGTATTTCAGGTTTTTATCTTCTGTAACAATGCCTATTTGCACACAGTGGATATCCCATTTGTCAAATATCTTTTGCACATCAGCTTCTCGGCCTTTCTTCACTACTATAAGCATACGTTCCTGACTTTCGCTCAGTAGCATTTCCCATGGTTTCATGTTAGCCTGACGAGTAGGTACTTTATCCAAGTGTATGATCATGCCATGTTCGCCTTTGGCACTCATTTCGCTGGTAGAGCAAGTAATACCAGCTGCACCCATATCCTGCATACCAATCAATGCACCCGTAGGTATCATCTCAAGACACGCTTCTAATAATTTCTTTTCTTCAAAAGGATCGCCTACTTGTACAGCAGGTAATTGTTCAGCACTATTCTCACTGATATCGGCAGATGCAAAAGATGCGCCACCAATACCGTCTTTACCGGTAGATGCACCTACTATGAATACAGGGTTGCCTGCACCATGCGATGTGGCAGAAATAGATTCGCCTACGCGTATCACACCCACACTCATGGCATTTACCAGAGGGTTGGTCTGATAGCAATTCTCAAAGTATATTTCTCCTGCAACTGTAGGTACACCAAAACAGTTACCATAATGACCAATACCTTTTACCACACCTTTCAACAAATGTTTGGTCTTAGGATTGTCTAAAAGACCGAAACGAAGAGAGTTAAGCGATGCAATAGGTCGGGCACCCATAGTAAAGATATCGCGATGGATACCACCTACACCTGTAGCAGCACCCTGAAAGGGTTCGATAGCAGAAGGGTGGTTATGTGATTCTATTTTGAAAACACAACCCCAGCCGTCTCCAATATCTACCAAGCCGGCATTTTCTTCACCGGCTTTTACTAATAGTTTAGCACCATCGCGTGGCAGTGTTTTTAGCCATTTGATAGAGTTTTTGTAGCTGCAATGTTCACTCCACATTACAGAGTACATTGCCACTTCATTGAAATTGGGAGTACGGCCCAATACTTTTTTAATTTTTTCAAATTCTTCTTCGCGGAGGCCAAGTTTTTTGGCTTGTTCTAATGTTGCCTGCATGATAT
This sequence comes from Bacteroidota bacterium, assembly GCA_037144255.1. GTDB lineage: Bacteria > Bacteroidota > Bacteroidia > Chitinophagales > Chitinophagaceae > JBAWXE01. Next base: position 15,871 of record JBAWXE010000040.1, read on the forward strand.
GCGGAAATGTTTTATTTGTAGGCTTAAATGAGGTTACAAACCTACATTATTTATTGAAGATTGAGGAGGCAAAAAGGCAGGTTTATATTGTGGAAATAAAAAAAGGAAGCGCTTGGGCATCCTTCAAATATAAATATATACTAAATGTAGTTTATTTCACTAAAGCGCCAATTTGTACATTCACATTTTCCATAGCTCTCACAGCAGCAGCTATAGCAGCAGCATCATATCCACATTCGCGATGTAGTTCTTCAGGTTTACCATGTTCTACTATTCGGTCGGGGATACCCAGCATTTTCAATTCTGCGGTATAGTTATGCTCATTCATGAATTCTAGTACAGCAGTACCCAAACCACCTACAATAGTGCCATCTTCTATTGTGATGATCTTATGGTAGCGTTGTAGTACTTCGTGTAACATAGTTTCGTCTAGTGGTTTTACAAAGCGCATGTCGTAATGTGCGGGATGCAAACCTTCTGAAGCTAATATTTTACAAGCCTCTATCGCAAAGTTACCGGGATGGCCGATTGTCAATAAGGCAACTTCTCTACCATCGCATATCTTACGGCCTGTACCAGTCTCGATTTTTTCAAAAGGAGTACGCCATTCAGGCATTACGCCTTGACCGCGAGGGTAACGTATCACATAAGGTAATGTGTTCTCAGGTAGTTGTGCTGTATACATCAGGTTGCGCAGTTCTGCTTCATTCATCGGTGCACTCACAATCATGTTAGGGATGCAACGCATGAAAGCTAGATCGTAAGCCCCGTGATGTGTAGGGCCATCATCACCTACTAATCCTGCTCTATCTAGGCAGAAAATAACAGGTAGTTTTTGCAATGCTACATCGTGTATCACCATATCGTATGCACGTTGCATGAAAGAACTGTAGATGTTGCAATATACTCTCATGCCTTGGGTGGCTAATCCTGCGCTAAGAGTTACGGCATGTTGTTCCGCAATACCTACATCAATAGCGCGATCCGGCATTTTGTCCATCATGAATTTCAATGATGAACCGGATGGCATAGCAGGAGTAATACCCATGATCAATGGGTTTTTCTCTGCTAATTCTATTATTGTATGCCCGAATACATCCTGATATTTAGGAGGTTCAGGAACAGGAGATATTTTCTTATTTATTTTACCGGTGATCTTGTCAAAAGTGCCGGGGGCATGCCATAGAGTTTGATCCTTTTCAGCTAGGTCGTAACCCTTACCTTTTACAGTTTTTATATGTAGTAATTTAGGTCCCGGGATATCTCTAAGGTCTTTAAGCGTTTCTACCAGTTTTAGTACATTATGGCCATCTATAGGACCGAAATAACGCATTCCCAATGCCTCAAATAGGTTGCTGGACTTAGATATTACACCTTTTAATCCTGCTTCTACTTTTGATGCCAGTTTTTGAAAATCTTTACTTGGCAGCTTACCCAGCAGGTTCCAAACATCGTCTCGAAATTTATTGTAGGTATGAGAAGTAGTAATATCAGTTAGGTATTCTTTTAGTCCACCCACATTAGGGTCTATGGACATGTTATTATCATTCAGAATAATCAGCACATTGGCATTGCTCACCCCAGCATGGTTCAGTGCTTCAAATGCCATACCGGCTGTCATAGCGCCATCTCCTATTACGGCTACATGTTGGCGATCTGTTTCATTCTTATATTTTGAGGCAATGGCCATTCCCAAAGCAGCAGAAATAGAAGTAGAAGAGTGCCCTACGCCAAAAGTGTCATATTCACTTTCGCTACGTTTAGGAAAACCACTTAATCCACCATATTTACGATTGGTATGGAATACTTTTCTGCGACCTGTCAAAATCTTATGGCCATAAGCCTGATGACCAACGTCCCAAACCAGTTGGTCGTAAGGGGTATTTAATACATAATGCAATGCTACAGTCAATTCCACCACACCCAGACTAGCACCAAAATGCCCTCCGTGTATACTTACACAGTCAATAATGAACTGACGCAGTTCATTACATACTTGTTGTAATTCAGCTTTTTTGACTTTTTTTAGATCGGCCGGAAAATTGATATTACTCAAAAGCGGACCTGCTTCTATCTCATGCATGCACTAACTCAGTTGTATTAATTTTCAAAAATAAGCAAAGATTGGTATGCTTTGGTTATTAATAACAGCAAAACAACGTTAATGTTCAAACTAATTGTCATATTATAGTTCATTGTAGTGTTTTTACCCCCTTTTCTAACCTGAATATGTCAATAAGTATTGACTAAAATGAACGTTTTGGTATCTATACTCTATTAACTTTGTGCCAAAATTCTACTCTGTTCATGTTTAACCGTTATTGGCGTGTATATCCGTGGTTCCTACAGTTGTTCCTGTTCATCATGATGATATTCATTCTGTTCTACTTTTTTTCCATCTTCACTTTTATACTTATTCCCAAGATCACACATATACCGGTATCGGTAATAAGTACATTGAATGAAAATAGCCCCAGATCATATATACAGGTAGGCTTGTTGACTCAGTTCATCACACATGCCAGTATATTTTTGTTGCCATCTTTTGTTTTTGCATATCTCACACATCCCCGTCCTGTAGAATATTTAGGGTTCAGAGCGCCCGGTAAAAAAATACATTGGTTGTTGGTGTCACTTGCTATCATTGGGGCTACTCCTGTATTTATTTACTTGGGAGGCTTATTTCAATCTATGCATTGGGGTAAATGGGCTGAAGATTCTCAAAAAACGATTGACAATACAGAAAAGGCATTTTTTCAAATGCAGTCTTTGGGTGATTTTATTAAAGTGTTCATTACACTTGCTATTATGCCTGCTTTAGGAGAAGAAATGCTTTTCCGTGGAGTATTGATGCGTTTCTCATTCAAGAGAAATAAGCGGATCACATTTCCCATACTCATGACTGCTTTTATGTTTGCACTACTTCATTATAGTGCATATGGTTTTGTTTCTATCTTTTTGGCGGGTGTTTTTTTAGGCTATGTATATTATCTTACAGGCTCTCTTTGGTGTAGTGTTTTAGCTCATTTGCTGAATAATGGGATACAGGTTATTATTATTTATTTGGCTAAAGACAATTCTACTTTACAATCTGTTATGGATAATAATTTATTGCCCATATATATACCTTTGATTGGACTGGCATTATTTACTGTATCCTTTTATTTGTTATGGCAGAATAAGACACCATTACCTAATACCTGGGCGGACGATTACTCTGCTCAGGAATTATTGGACCAAGAAAATCAATAACGCTCATGGCATTAAATGTACCTGTTTTCCTTACTCGTCTAGGTAGCTCCATAATCTTTGCTATTGTGATGCTGACAGGGCTTCTATGGAATGAATATGTATTTGTAATTCTATTTTTACTAGTGCAAGTCTTATGCTTTCGTGATTATATACGCTTGATGAAAAAGATTACTCCCGATGTGTATTGGCCGGAGCAATTGCCTTACATTGTTCAGTTTGTATGCGTTATATGGACACTACTAGTGTTCATTTCCTTTAAGTCAGATCCTTTATTATTGAATGGTAAACCATGGTGGCCTTTACTTTTGTGCTTTCCTATTTTACTAATTACTACTTGCACTACATCTGTTACTACATCATGGAGAGCTGCAATGCAGTCATTGGGAGGTATGGTCTATATAGTGTTGCCTGTTATGCTATTGGTGATGATGCGTTTGCAAAGTATTCTGTTGCCTATTTCTCTGATACTTATGATTTGGACCAATGATACTATGGCTTATCTGGTAGGTTCATTTATTGGGAAAACTCCTTTTTCTGCTATTTCTCCCAATAAGACATGGGAAGGAATCATTGGAGGTGCTTTGCTTACTATTATTGGTGCAGCTATATGGGGGCATTTCACATCTTATTATACAATGATGGATTGGATGGTGCTAGCATTTTGTGCATCTGTTGCTGGTAATGTAGGTGATTTGCTTGAATCTAAATTCAAACGACTGGCTGATGTAAAAGATTCAGGAACGCTGATGCCCGGACATGGTGGGGCTATGGATCGTTTTGATTCTCTATTAGTTGCTACTCCTTTTGCTTTTTGCTACGCGTATTTTTTCATGCCTGCATTACCATTGACCATTTTTTGAACTAATACATACATCATTAATTGTTGAATTTATCTTGTTAACTTCGAGCCTTAAATTTTTTTCGTAATGCGCATTCATCGTGAAGGTTATAAATATATCCTCATAGCCACAGTACTCTGGGCCCTTATTGGTTATGTTTCCTATAGGTTTCTGTTTCAGATAGCCCTGTTATTTTATCCTATTAACCTCATATGCTTCCTGTTATGGTTTTGGATCATTTGGTTTTTCCGCTTACCTAATAGAGTACACACTGAAGGTGCAGACCTTGCCATTTGCCCTGCAGATGGTAAAGTAGTAGTAATAGAAGAGACTTTTGAGCCTGAATATTTTAAAGACAAACGTATACAGGTATCCATATTCATGTCTCCTCTGAACGTACATATTAACCGTTGCCCTATTGCCGGCACTGTACGATATATGAAATATCATCCGGGTAAATATCTGGTAGCTTGGCATCCCAAATCCTCAACGGAGAATGAACGTACTACGATGGTGATAGGTGGCGAAAAGACAGAATTGTTGGTTCGTCAGATAGCAGGCGCATTGGCTCGTCGTATTTGTTATTATGTACGTGAAGGTGATAAAGTGCAACAAAATGGTGAATTTGGCTTTATCCGCTTTGGTTCCAGAGTAGATATATACTTCCCTTTGGGCACCAAAATAGATGTTAAAATTGGTGATATAGTACAAGGTGGTGTCACTTTGTTAGCTCATTTATAGTATTTTTGTATCTTTAAAGCACTTTAAAACAAGCAAAAATGAAAAAACTCACTTTATTAGTAGGAATGTTGATGATCGCTGGTGCTACTTTCGCTCATGAAGGTAAAAGCTGCTGCAAAGGCAAAGGCGAAAAATGCTCTAAAGAAGCAAAATGTTGCAAAGACAAGAAGAATTGCACACATGAATGCAGCAAAGACAAGAAAGAAGATAAAAAAGAAGACAAAAAAGCTTAATTCCGATTCAATGTCATTCTATATAAAAGGGGCTGTTGATACAGCCCCTTTATTTTTTATGTTAGTCTAATAAAATAAACTCTATTTTTTGGCTACTTCCTTTGCCCATGCATCTTTCAATGTAACAGTACGGTTGAAGATAAGATAAGATGCAGTACTTTCAGTATCCACACAGAAATACCCTTTACGCAAGAATTGGAACCTATCGCCTACTTGTGCAGTTGCCAGAAAAGGCTCTATGTATACCTTAGGTAATATATGTAATGCATCAGGATTGATATAGCTCTTAAAATCCCCTTCTTCTGATGATGGGTCTTGAACCTTAAATAAGCGGTCATACAAACGTACCTCAGCCGTCTTGGCATGTGGTACACTTACCCAGTGAATAGTACCTTTAACATTGATCCCACTGGTATCTTGACCACTCTTACTTTCAGGTATATAGGTACAATGAATTTCAGTAATAATGCCTTGATCATCTTTCTTGAAACTGTCACATTTTACTATATAGGCGTGTTTCAAACGTGCCATTAATCCCGGGCCCAAGCGGAAGAACTTTTTAGGTGGTTCTTCCATAAAATCTTCACGTTCTATCCATAACTCTTTACTAAAAGGTATGATATGACAACCAGCTTCATGATCTTCAGGATTATTTTCTGCTGTTAATTGTTCTGTTTGCTCATCCGGATAGTTTGTAATTACCATCTTGATAGGGTCTAAAACGGCCATCACACGGTTGGCAGATTTGTTCAGATGTTCACGCACACAAAATTCCAACATTCCTATATCTACAATGTTTTCT
>JBAWXE010000041.1:0-21715 GCA_037144255.1 Bacteroidota bacterium
CTAATATAATATTCAGTATTTATGAATAGTATTATTTTTAGGTTAAGTTTTTTGTGGGCGGTTGAATTTGGGGATTTTAAAACCTATTGAAATCATACTATTGTCAAAGGTTACATTTCTTAGAAAAAAAATAAGGTTACATAATTTAATTAAATGATTGATAATGAGTGTGTTGTAAGTTTTCAAAGGTTACATTTAGGTTACACGAATGTAATGCGACAATGTGATAAATGTGTAAAATGTGATTTTTGGGATTGTAGCAATTACCTGTTTTACCGATTCTTTACCGAAAAATTACCGACCTGTTTCCGGTTTATTACCGATTCATTACCGATGATAAATACAGACGTATGGGAAGAATTAATAACGTCTATAAACCCTCACAAATATACGAAATGAGGGTACCTGTTTCCAAATAATTGAAGGGATATTTTATCGCCTTCTTTTACTTATATTGTAAAATATTCAATTTTGATATTTTATTTATGTGTTATTGCGATTTGAGGTTAGTAAGATGTGTGGATAAGAATTTGCTACATACTAATAGTAGTATGCCTATGAATTCTGAAAAAATTGGTAGATTGTGGTACAATACGATTCATTCAGCTTTCACAATCAAAAAATCTAGAAACATGGACACTTCAAAAATGATCAAAGCATATTGCTTAAAAACTAAGGAAAAAAATGTTCCTATGCAGGATGCTGTGATAACTAAGACAGCAAAAGGTGGCTATATGGCCGGTGGACATGATGGTAAAGGCAACAAGATGGCAGCTATAATGAGCGAAGCCAAAGCACTGCAAGCTATAAAAGATGGTGTAGCTAAAAAAGGATTCTAAAAAACTAGTAAGTACATAGCGAGATCCTGTTCCGAATAGAAGCGGAATGGGATTTTTGCGTTTATAGATATGATGTTATTTGCAATGAAATGTGTCATATGACAAGCCGAAATATTTCATGTATTTATACCCACTCGTGTGGATAACTCCTTTATCCCTCTCTTTGGTTTTTACGTTACTTTGCGAGACGCTGTTTGGCTATTTTTTGTGCAGGTTCTATGAAGTTTTCTCATTTACATAATCACACCCAATTTTCGCTCTTAGATGGGGCATCTAACATCTCGCGCCTATATGATAAGGCTATAAAAGATGAGATGCCTGCTATGGCAATTACTGATCATGGAAACATGTTCGGTGTATTTGAATTTGTAGCTCAGGCATGGAAGAAAACCAAAGTAGTAGGGCAGACAGCAGAAGGTAAAGATATACTGGAACCTGTAGTAAAACCGATAGTAGGTTGTGAGTTCTATCTGGTAGAGAACAGACATAAACGTGCTTTCTCTAAAGATGACAGAGATGTGCGTTGTCACCAATTGCTATTAGCCAAAAACGAAATAGGGTATAAGAACTTAGTAAGACTTTGTTCGTTAGGATATATAGAGGGCTTGTATGGTAAATACCCACGTATAGATAAAGAATTGCTACTGGAACATCACGAGGGGCTGATAGCTACTACCTGTTGTCTGGGAGCAGAAGTGCCGCGTACCATACTGAAAAAAGGAGAAGAGGAAGGAGAGCGAGTATTCAAATGGTGGCTGGACCTGTTTGGTGATGATTACTTTGTGGAAATGCAAAGGCATGATATACCTGAGCAGATAAAAGTAAATGCTGCACTACAGAAATATGCTGCCAAGTTTAATGTACCTATCATAGCCAGTAATGATTCACACTATGTAGATCAGGAAGATAGTAATGCGCATGATATCCTGTTGTGTATCAATACGGGAGAAAAACAAAGTACACCAACCTTTAAGGAATTTGCAGATGATGATGTGCAAGTGAAGGACAGGCGTTTTGCGTTTTACAATAACCAATTCTACTTTAAGAATACTGATGAGATGTCTAAGTTGTTTGCGGATATACCGCAGGCAATAGACAATACGAATTTGGTAATAGAAAAGATAAAGCCCTTGAAACTGGAACGTGATATACTGTTGCCACACTTTACTGTGCCAACAGAATTTCACGATGATCAGGATGCTTTTCTGGAGCACCTGACATGGACAGGAGCCAAAGAAAGATATAAAGAGATAACACCCGAGATAGAAGAGCGTATCAAGTTTGAATTATTTACTATCAGAACCATGGGTTTTGCCGGGTACTTCCTGATAGTGAGTGACTTTATACGTGAAGGTAGGAATATGGGGGTGTATGTAGGGCCGGGCAGAGGATCGGCAGCAGGATCTGTGGTGGCCTATTGTACAGGTATCACTAATATTGACCCCATCAAGTATAATCTACTGTTCGAACGATTCCTGAATCCGGAACGTAAGAGCATGCCCGATATAGATACTGACTTTGATGATGTGGGTAGGCAGAAAGTGATAGACTATGTAGTGCAGAAGTACGGTAAACGTCAGGTGGCACATATAGTGACCTATGGTACCATGGCAGCCAAGAGTAGTATCAAAGATGTGGCCAGAGTATTGGACCTGCAACTGCCCGAGGCTAACGGGCTAGCAAAACTGGTACCTGAAAGGCCGGGAATAGTATTGAAGAGACTATTGCATGCACCTTTCAAAGGTGAAGGTAGTCTGGATGAAAAGGAAGGACTGGGTGGAGATGAGATAGAAACAGTTACAAAGCTACGTGAGATATATGCCAGCGATACCCTGCAAGGACGGGTGCTGAGAGAAGCTGAGAAACTGGAAGGCAGTGTGCGTAATACTGGTATACATGCTGCGGGTATCATTATAGCGCCTAAGGACCTTACTGAGCTATTGCCAGTGTATAGTACCAAAGATGTGGACCTGCTGATCACACAGTTTGAAGGGAACATCATTGAAAATGCAGGTGTAATCAAGATGGACTTTTTGGGACTAAAGACCCTGACCATCATTAAAGATGCCCTGGCACTTATAAAAAGAAATTACGGAATAGATATAGAGATAGATTCCATTCCGCTGGATGATTTGGAAACATTCTTGTTATACCAAAGAGGGGATACCAATGGTACTTTCCAGTTTGAAAGTGCCGGGATGCAGAAATATCTGCGTGAGCTGAAGCCTGATAAGTTTGATGATCTAATAGCTATGAACGCCTTGTATCGTCCCGGGCCTATGGAGTACATACCCAACTTTGTAAGACGTAAGCATGGGCAGGAAGTGATAGTATATGACCTGCCTGAAATGGAAGAATACCTGAGTGATACCTATGGTATCACCGTGTATCAGGAACAGGTGATGTTGCTATCGCAAAAGATAGGAGGTTTCAGTAAAGGAGATGCTGACGTATTGCGTAAAGCAATGGGTAAGAAGCAGAAATCTGTACTGGATAAAATGAAGAGCCAGTTTGTAGAAGGAGCTAAACTGAAAGGGCACCCGGAAGACAAATTACAAAAGATATGGACCGATTGGGAAGCATTTGCACAATATGCATTCAATAAATCTCACTCAACCTGTTATGCACTGGTAGCTTACCAGACAGCCTACCTGAAAGCGCACTATGCTGCGGAGTTCATGGCGGCAGTGCTGAATAACCAGGGCAATATAGATAAGATCAAATTTTACATGGAGGAATGCCAGCGAATGGGGCTGGCAGTACTAGGGCCTGATGTGAATGAGAGTATCAAAGGGTTCTCAGTGAATAAGGAAAGCATTATCCGTTTTGGAATGAATGCGATAAAAGGAGTAGGTGAAGCAGCTGTAGAAGATATTATTATAGAGCGTGAAGCCAATGGACCTTTCACATCTGTATATGATTTTATACAAAGAGTGAACCACCGTACAGTCAATAAAAAATCGCTAGAAAGTCTGGTACTGGCAGGAGCATTAGACAGTTTTAAAGATCTGCATAGAGCACAATATTTCTACGCACCACCTACCGACCCTGTAACAGGATTGGAAAGGTTGTTAAGATTTGGCAGTCAGTTTCAGGCAAGTACATCATTAGCTACTAATAGTTTGTTTGGTGGCTCAGCCATGCCGGAAGTAAAGCCACCTAATATACCTGTGTGTGATCCTTGGGCATTACCAGAATTGCTAGATAGAGAAAAGGAAGTGATAGGTATATACCTGAGTGCGCATCCGCTTGATGGATTTAAATTTGAGATGGACAACTATAATGTGTTGCCTATCAATGAGGTAGATAATAACAGGGGAAGGACAGTGCGTATAGCTGGCTTTGTGACAGATGCTACCCATATGACCACCAAGAAGGGTAGTAAGTTTGGTAAGCTGGTGCTGAATGACTTTGCCGGGAATATGGAAATAGTGATGTGGGAAAACAACTATGTACAGTATAACAACTATATAGATAATGGGCAGAAACTGATGATAACCGGTACTTATGGAGAACATAAGTATAGGCCAGGGGTAATGGAGTTTCAGATACAGAATATCATGTTGCTGGATCAGGTACGTAAGAACCTGACCAAGAAGATATACCTGCATTTGCCATTGCAAAAAGTGAATATGGAATTTGTGAGTTTCATAGCGCAAAACGTGAAACAAAATCCGGGTAGTACGGAATTGTTCATACAAGTGCAGGACGATACTACGGGGATGAGTACCAAACTAAAAACACATAATATGAAACTGCAGCTGAATGATGAATTTGTACATTTTCTGCAGGAGCATGAGGAGATCAGATATTTGCTGGAAGTAGCCTAGGGTGCGCATTATGTATTGCGCTTATAGTGGTATACCGGCATTCTATTGTGAAGGAGTATAATTGAACGTAACTTTGAATTCTATTTTTTAAACCATAAATAAATCAAGTATAAAATGGCAGCTACATTCACAGATGCAAATTTTGACACAGAAGTACTGAAGGCAGAAAAACTTACAGTAGTAGATTTCTGGGCACCATGGTGCGGACCATGTTTGGCATTAGGCCCAACTATCGATGCATTGTCGAAAGAATATGATGGTAAGGTAAATGTTGGTAAGATCAACGTTGATGAGAATCCTAATGTTTCTATCAGCTACGGTGTTACAAGTATCCCTTGTGTATTGTTCATAAAAGGTGGGCAAGTAGTTGACAAACAAATAGGTGCAGCACCTAAGAATGTTTTCGACAAGAAGATAGTACAACACATGTAATCTTGCTGGCTTAAGGCAACTACATTCACTGCTGCGAACTTTGTACAGTAGCATTGAAGCCTGACCAATATTCCTATTGTTCTATTCATAATATCGAGCAAGTGGTGGATATGTAATTAGATGCGCCCCTAAGATCGTATACGAGGAGAAAATAATTGAACACTTATAGAGCGTAGTAAATTCTACTATTGAAAGCCGCCCATATTGGGCGGTTTTTTATTTTTTTTAATATATTGTTTATTTTATAAACTAGTTTATATTTGTGCTAAGTTTATAATGACACAAATAAAACACTTATATGGAAAATACCGAAAAACAACACCTGGAGCTGATAACAGAGATTATACACACAGCCCGCAAGTCATTTAGCGATAATGGAACTGTATACCTACTATGGGGCTGGGCAGTAAGTATAGCCAGTCTGGTACAGTTCATTATGATCAAGATAAATATGCTGCATAGTGGTATGGTATGGGCAGTACTGATGCCAATAGCCGGAATCTCACAGTTCTTTATCTTGGGGAGGCAAAAAAGAGACAAAAAAGTGAAGACCTTAGTAGGTAAGATACTTGGTTCGCTTTGGATGGCTTTTGGGGTATCTATGTGCATTGTTATCTTCTATGCATTTACAGGTAAAATGGAAATTTGTGTATTGCCTATGATATTGATGCTATATGGGATAGGCACATTTGTATCAGGTGTTGCTATGGAAGTGAAGCCTATGGTAGTAGGGGCTATCATATGCTGGGGAATTAGCGTACTATGCTATTTTGTGAATAATGAGTATCAGTTGTTATTGTTGGCTATTGCAGTCATATTTGCATACCTTATACCCGGATATACGTTAAGGACTAGATATCATAAGAATGTTTAAAGAACTGGATCCCATATTACACTCGCAACTGCGCTTGGCGGTTGTTTCGCTACTCATATCGGTAGAGGAGGCTGAATTCACCTATATAAAGGAGAAAACACAGGCTACATCGGGTAATCTGAGTGTACAATTAGATAAACTGAAGCAAGCAGGTTATATTGAAGTGCAAAAGAGCTTTAAAAACAACTATCCTCTTACTGTATGTAAGATAACAAAGCAGGGTATAGATGCTTTTGACAAGTATGTAAGCGATTTAAAGGCCTATTTGAACCCCAAATGATAGATAAAGTCCAGACTTTTCAGGATATAGTATTATATTTTAAGCCTTATAGTTGCCTGAAAAACAATATTAAACGAGGTTTTGCAAATTTATTATGTGTTTAATTTATGCAATATCATTCAATATTTTTCATTCAACTATTTTATTTCCTGAATTTATTGTCTATTTTGTTGCAAAATTAACAATCATATGATTCGTAAGTACACGCTACTTCTATTGATGCTTTGTCTGAGTTTTTCAGGTTTCTCAAAGGGAAAACATCACCGTTGCTGCACAAAGAGAAAAGCCGTAAAAGGTATTAATGTTGCATTTCATCCACTTAAGCCATTTGCATCTAATACTGTAAGGATATATATGGACCGTTTGGGTAATGTTTATCCAACAACATATTCTATCAATGAAGACGTATTCTATATGCATGGTGTGCCTTGCAAAAAGAGATGTGTTAAGAAATATGACTGTGCTAACCTGGAAGAATACTTTACAAAGTATGACATCATAGGTATGAATAACCTGAAAAGGGATTATCATGCTACTGATTTTGATGGTGTCCAATCTGAATTAGTAAAAACATATGCTTCTGAGATCAATAGTCGTTTGGCTAAAAGCAAATCTAAGAAACTGGTGATGTTGATACATGGTTTCAACGATGCTACTCCTTACGATGCGTATAATCTTGTTGAAGATCATATCAGCGATAAATTTGGTAACACCGATGCTACTTATTTAGAAGTGTATTGGGATGGCCTTACCGGTATGTGCCGTGACCCTAAATGCAATGGCATTTGGAACATCGCTACTACTAATGCTGCATGGGCTGCAGTTACTTTGAGAAAAGTAATGGCTAAAGTAAATAACAATACAGATGTTTACGTTATCACTCACAATCTGGGTGCCGGTGTTGCTGCACGTATGATGTTCAATAACGGTTGGGATTGCTGTCCTACAAGCAAATGTCAGGATAATCCGAACATCGTAATGAAAAAATTAGCTACCCCTAGACAAAGAAGCATTACCCTTGCTATGTTAGCTCCGGCTATACCTGGTGTTGGTACTTTCCATAATATTAATTTTACAGTACCTCAAAATAGCTCTTCAAACTACAAGAGAGTAGTAGTAGGTTATAATGAGCATGACAGATCTATACGCGGTGGTCGTTTCTCTTGTTTCTGTGGCAGACGCCATAAAGCAACTTCTTTAGGTTGTAACTACAGAAATGATGTAGCATCTACACGTTGCATATTGAATATCTTCAACGAAAACGTACAGTATCTGACTACTGATTTCTCTTGCAGAAGTTGCAGAAGACCAAGACAAAAAGATTTCATCTATTACATCAAGGATGCTAAATTTGGCATCTTCTTGAACAATACGTTTGATGATTATGCTGTACCTACAGTAAATCAACCTACAATGGCCTCATTGTAAGAATAACATTTTTGCCGAAAGGCTACATAAAAAAGTCCTCGTATTTCGGGGACTTTTTTTATGGATTTCAGATTGGAATATTAATGGGTAAAGTAGAATATGGAGTTATTGGTTGAGTAGGTGTCTTTTCAGTTCTATGGCATAGGGCAGATATCCAATACCCTGATCATTATTGAAAATGCAAGTATATTTTTTGTAAGACTTGTTTGCAAAGTGCATTTGAGGTTTATAAAAGAATCCTATTTTTTTTCCATTGCTGTTGAGTACTACTAATCCATTAAGACCTTGCTCTACATCAAAACCCTGATATACGATGATATAATTAGTATCATTTTGAGAAAAAGGGGTATCTTTTACAACAGACATATCAGAATTCAATAGAATCGTTTTGAATTTATGTTCTTTAATATAGTTAATATTAGTATCTACAAAATAATAGACCGGACATACATCAAAATTGTCTTTGAAATCTTTTTGGGTATAACTAATAACAGTTTCAGCCTGTGTTTTTATGAGCTCTGCATCACTAATGTGATTATTCTTTAGGTAATGGTCTACCTTGTTCTTATAGCTATTGAGTTCGATTAAAACAGCTTTAGGTACTTGTCGTTGAGCGAAAATATTATGTGATATCAACGGAACTGAAAGTAAAGCCATCAAACTATATTTGATAGATGTTCTCATAGCATGATAGATTAGTATACTTTAGGTGCTTTTGTTCTTTTAGAGGGGTGAGGTGTTTTTTTGTTCCAGGTATTGTATAGGTAATAGTTCAGTTGTTTGGCATAGGGAAGATATTCTATACCATCATACTTAGAAGAAGTATAAACGTACTTTCTTTTGTATTCCCTAAAAAACATAGCTTTAATACTAAAGATTATTTCTGCTCTGGAAATCACATGTATCATTTCGTATTTGTCATTTAATATCAACAAACCTTTACTATTCAGTCTTGTCAATTCATCAAGATCGTTCTTTGTATCAAAGCCTTCCGTAACGATAATATAGTCCCTGCTTTTTGATGTGATAGGAATGTTAATTGCAGGTTTCCCATCTTTATCGAATAAAAAGTTACTAAATTCCCTATTTCTAATTGCATTTAGACAAGTATCCCAGAAATAGTAGACAGGACAATAACCGAAATGATCGTTAAAGTCCCTTTTAGTATACTCGGGTACCTTTGCAGCATCAATTTTTACTTCTGCAGTCTTAATTAAATAGCCTCTTTTTGTCAAATGATCAATTTGGTTCTTATAACTATTCAGCTGTATGAGTACGGCTTTAGGTCGATAAGTAGTTTCTTCCAGATCATTGATTTTTTCTACTACTGTAGTGTTAGTATTAATTAGTTTATCCGAAACGTTCTGTGCAGAGGCATTTGAAATGGTAAGGAGCCCTAATGAAATGCATAATAGCAGATATTTCGCGGATAGATGTGCTTTCATTATATAAACATACAAAATCAATCCATTTTGCATCCCTTTGGCAAGATTTTTTATGTAATAAAAGGGTCAATTATTTGATTTTTATGTATGTAGATAGCGTGCATTGTTGTGGATAGCGCAGTATCTTTACTTATCAATTTGAACTGAAATTCATCGATTGTATATGAACAAGAATATCTTGGTTACCGGAGCAACATCCGGTTTTGGAGAAGCAATAGCAAGGCATTTTGCAAAGAATGGTTATGATGTAATTATCACAGGTAGAAGAAAAGAAAGGTTGGAAAAAGTAAAACAAGAACTCATTGATATTTACAAGGCAAATGTGATAGCCTTGCAATTCGATGTGCGTAATAAGCAAGAAGTAGAAAAGGCATTAACAGACCTGAAATTACAAATCAACCATCTTGATATTTTAGTGAATAATGCAGGCCTAGCAGCAGGCATATCATCTATTGAAGAGGGAGATACTGATGATTGGGAGCAAATGATAGATACTAATGTAAAGGGGCTATTGTACGTTACCAGACAGATAGCTCCCATGATGAAAGAGCAAGGTAGAGGTCATATTTTCAATATTGGTTCTACTGCAGCAAAGCTGGTTTATAAGAATGGGAATGTGTATTGTGCTACTAAATTTGCTGTAGATGCTCTTACACAGGCTATGCGAATTGATCTATTGCCTTACGGTATTAAGGTCACAGGGATACATCCGGGTATGGCAGAGACGGAATTTTCAATTGTTAGATTCAAGGGGGATACAGAGAGGGCGCAAAAAGTATACGAAGGCTTTCAGCCACTGAAAGCAGAGGATATAGCCAATGTAGTATTCATGTGCGCATCGTTACCTTCACATGTGTGCATCAATGATCTGACACTTACATGTACCTCTCAGGCAAACAGCTTTTATACTATTAAAGACGCAGACAAAATCAATCAAAAATAATATTACTACTTAATTATGTACACATCCATTACGCAGGTACGCGTTCGATATGGTGAAACTGACCAAATGGGTTATTTGTATTATGGCTATTATGCACTTTACTATGAAGTAGGACGTGCAGAGGCTATTCGCCAATTAGGTTTTACATACAGACAACTGGAAGAAATGGGAATCATGATGCCTGTAGTGGCATTGAATGCTCAGTATTTTCGTCCTGCCTTGTATGATGATCTGATAACTGTAAAGACTATACTTAAGGAATTGCCGGATGCTGCGAAAATTGAATTTCACTCAGAACTGTATAATGAACAAGAACAATTACTGAACAAAGGCGTTACAACATTGGTGTTTTATGATGCTAAGATCAAAAGCAAAATAAATATGCCTGAAGAACTTTTAATTAGATTGAGGCCATTCTTTTAGCATATGAGCAATTTACGAGCCAGTATTATTACAATAGGAGATGAATTATTGATAGGTCAGACTATTGATACTAACTCTGCATGGATAGCCCAAAGACTGAATGAACTAGGGATAGATGTAGTAAGGCGAATAGCAGTAGGTGATAATGCTGATATGATAAAGAATGCACTTGACGATGAATTGCTTAATGCATCTATTGTCCTTATTACTGGTGGTCTTGGCCCAACAGCTGATGATATTACAAAACCACTATTATGCAAATACTTTGGTGGTAAGCTGATTGTAAATGAAAAAGTATTGGCTCATGTGATCCAACTTTTTGAAAAACGAAAACGACCTTTTCTGGAAAGGAACATGAAACAGGCAGAAGTGCCTGATAACTGCATTGCTCTGCATAATAGAATGGGTACAGCACCGGGTATGTTGTTTCTGAAAGAAGGTAAATACATTATTGCTATGCCTGGTGTGCCATTTGAAATGATGACCATTATGGAGGATGAAGTGTTGCCTAGGCTTAAGGAACATTTTATCAGCGATGCTATAGTGCATCGTAGCATCATGACTTCAGGAGAAGGGGAAAGCTTCATTGCAGAGAAATTGCAAGACCTTGAAGAAGCACTGCCTGAACATATTAAATTGGCATTCCTTCCACATTATGGTGGGGTTAAACTCCGTTTGACAGGTAGAGGCTCAGATAAAGCAGCACTGGAAAAAGAGTTGGAGCAATTGTCTAGAGTATTTGTACAGAGATTGGGAACTATAGTTGTGGCACTTGAAGATGTGCCTTTGCAGCAGCTCATTGGGGCTGAATTAGTAAAAATGAAAGCAACTATAGGCCTTGCCGAAAGTTGTACCGGTGGGTATATCGCACATCATATTACACAGGTCATGGGGTCTTCCCGATATTTCAGAGGTAGTTTGGTTTGTTATCAAAACGATATCAAGGAAAATGTACTTGGTGTGCAACACAATACTATCCTTACACATGGTGCAATTAGCGAGGCTACTGCAATAGAAATGGCAGTAGGGGCCCGAAAGGTATTAGGAAGCGACTATGCATTTTCTATCACAGGTTTGCTAAGTGCAGGTGGTGATGACGATTCTGTACCTGTAGGTACTGTGTGGATGGCTGTTGTCAATTTGGATACAGTAAAGACCAAGGAATTCAAATTTCATTTTGATAGAGAAAGAAATAAAGAATTGGCAACACAAATGGCTATGCTGATGATCTGGAAATTTTTGAATAATAAGCTATGAGCATCCTATTTCTAATTGGTATGCCTGGTGCAGGAAAATCGTATTGGGGTAAAGAACTGGCAACCGCGCATCAATTGCCTTTTATTGATCTGGATGGATTTATAGAAATGCAGGAAGAAATGAGTATCAAAGATATATTTGATACCCGTGGAGAAAAAACTTTCCGAGAGATAGAAAGGGCAGCATTGATCAGTATCATATATCAACTTACTTTCCCGGCGATTATTGCCTGTGGCGGTGGAACACCTATGTTTTATGACAACATGCAGGTAATGAGAGTGGTAGGCTGTGTAGTTTACCTTAAAACTCCTTTGCCAATACTAATAGAAAGATTACAAATCGCATTCCAAACAAGGCCATTGCTGAATGGCCCTGATCCTTTACAGGAACTGCTGGAACAACTGTATGCATCCAGACATGAAGTATACGAACAAGCACAGCATATTTTACCTACTGAAAACATTTCACTTACTACCTTTGATCAAATTATATCCTCATGTATAAACCGGCCTTAACTGCAGGTGCATTATTGGCAGCATTATCTGTTATATTAGGGGCCTTTGGGGCTCATGCTCTTAAACAAATATTAACCCCGGATATGCTTCAGGTATTCGAGACGGGTGTTAGGTATCAGTTCTACCATAGTTTTGCATTATTGATAACAGGCATTATCTATGGCTCTTTCAAGCATAAATTTATTAGAATGGCTGCTACATTTTTTATTCTAGGTATAGTGCTGTTTAGTGGTTCTTTATATGCTCTTACATTGTTAAATATTCCTGTTTTAGGGGCTATTACTCCTTTTGGGGGGCTGTTTTTTATTGCAGGATGGTTACTTTTATTTACTGGAATACTTAAGAACAAATAAAATCATTTTCATGAGAGCTGTTGCTTTAATACCTGCCCGTATTGGTGCTACCAGATTTCCTAGGAAATTGCTGGCTGAGATAAAGGGTAAATCAGTGATACGTCGCACATACGAATCTGCCAAAAATACAGGCTTATTCAGCGAGGTGATAGTAGTAACAGATAGCGATGAGATCATGCAAGAGATACAACAGCATGGTGGACTAGCAGTAAAAAGTAAACGAGAATACGAAAGTGGTACAGATAGAATAGCAGAGGTGGCTGCTTTTATGGAGGCTGATATTTTTGTGAATGTACAAGGAGACGAGCCTTTTGTTCAGAGGGAGCCTCTGGCACAATTACTTCAGGCATTTGATGGATTTGAAGGTACCCATGTACAAGTTGCATCTATGGTACAAGAATTGAAGGACCCACAATTAGTATCAGATCCTAATTATGTGAAAGTAGCAATGAACTTGAGAGAAGATGCACTGTTTTTTTCTAGAAGTGTGATTCCATATCCTAGAGATAATAAAGTGCCTATAGAATACTATGAGCACATAGGTGTTTATGCATTTCGTAAAAAGGCTTTGATCAATTTTACCAATTGGCCAATGACACCATTAGAGGCAGCTGAGAAAATTGAATGCCTGCGTTTTTTAGAATATGGTATTCCTATCCGGATGGTCATTACTAATTACATGGGGGTAGAGATAGATACTCCTGAAGATATAGTAAGAGCAGAAGCCCTAATGGAAAAAATGGGATGGCAATAGAGCAATAAGTCAAGATTAGTTTTTAATTTGGTATTCGATATTTATCCTTAAATCATTAATAGTATATGAAGTTTCGCAATTTAAAATTAGTAGATTATGTAGTATATGGTAGGGGGGCATTTGATCAATTAGACGAGATATTAGCACCACGCCGTATGGCAGGAGCACCTATGGTATTTCTTGTAGATCATTATTTTGCCACAAATGAAACATTCAAAGCACGTATACCTATGCGTGGCAATGATGTTATGATGGATGCAGATGTGACCTACGAACCCAAAACTTCTCAAGTAGATGCAATAGTTGCTAAATTGAAAGAACAATTTAGTACTGTATCTGGTGTTATTGGTATTGGTGGTGGCTCTGCCATGGATATGGCTAAGGCTGTAGCTCTTATGATGACCAATCCTGGGAAAGCAGAAGAATATCAAGGTTGGGATCTCGTAAAGAACCCGGCAGTATATAAAGCGGGTATACCTACATTATCAGGCACTGGTGCAGAGGTTTCTCGTACTTGTGTACTTACAGGGCCTACTAAGAAACTGGGCATGAATTCAGATTACACGCCATTTGATCAGATCATCTTAGATCCGGAGTTGATAAAAGGTGCTCCCAAAAATCAACGTTTCTATACTGGCATGGACTGTTATATACATTGTATAGAATCATTAGAAGGTACTTTTCTGAATGCGTTTAGTCAGTCTTATGGCGAAAAGGCTTTGGAACTTTGTCAGCAAGTATTCTTATATAACAGAGAATGGGATGATAGCTGTGATGAGAAGTTAATGATGGCTTCTTATGCCGGTGGTATGAGTATTGCTTACTCGCAGGTAGGTGTAGCACACGCTGTCAGTTATGGCCTCAGCTATTTATTAGGTACTAAACATGGTGTCGGCAACTGTATTGTATTCAATCATTTGGAAGAATTTTATCCTTCCGGTGTAGAAGAATTCAAAAAGATGGTACAAATGAATGGTATTGATATACCTGTAGGTATTACTAGAGGTCTTTCTGAAGATCAATTCAATACAATGATAGATGTATCTTTAGGTATGGCTCCTTTGTGGGAGAATGCCCTAGGTAAGAATTGGAAAGAGCAAATGCCTCGCGAACGTCTTCGAGCATTATATGAAAAGTTATAATTTCAATGCACGTAATATTTAGAATGATTGCCCGTTATACTGGCAATCATTTTAGTTTATAGACAACCAAATAATAGATATATTGCAATCATAATGAAAAGAGGATTATTACTGTTATTGCTATTATTGCCAATAGGGTGCTTTGCTCAGGATACAGATGCAGAAGTAGAAAAGAAACCTAAAGACCTCAAAGAAAGTGAAGCTCGTGCTATTTTCTTTGGAAATGTAGGTTTCATGAAGACCTATTTGTCTTCAACAGCTTCCAGTCTTACGGGTCCTTTATCAGGTTATTTTGTTGGTGCAGGTATGTTTTTGAATCATCCGGAGCATATCAGCAATTTTCAGATAGAAGGTAATATATATAGACTCAAAAGTCAGTATAAGGATAACGGCGATGTTACTTACTTGTCCATTTGCCCTAGTTTAGGTATCAATATGGTGAATCGTAGAGATTGGGCAGTGCATTTTTCACTAGGTGGAGGATTACAACTTACTACAGAAAGTATAATGAAAGACTATGTAAGTTTGAATGCTAGTCTGGGTGCTAGATATAGATTAGTAGCTCTCAGAATGGGAGCAAATATTGGATTAAGTGATATCTATAATAATGAAAAACTAAACAATATTTTCTCTACGCCTAGTGGCACTCTTACTACTGTACCTATGAATGTTTGGATCGGGCTATCTTTTTACCCTCAATTATTCTGATGAATTTATTATAAAATAAAGCCTCGACTTTTATAAGATCTGGAGCTTTGTATTATATCTATTTGTTACTTAAACGTATCGTTCAAAGATAATTATAAATGATTTTCAATTAATTAGTTCTTGAGCTTGGTTTGGTGGTTAGAGCAGACTGCCTTTGTAACTGTTGTTGCTGTGCTGCATAGTATGCTTCCACACTTCTAACGATAGATTCAATATCCTTATCACGATCAGCTGGGTCATATTCCCTGCGTAGGTTATTACTGAACAATAGCGCCACAGATTGCCATACCACAGCAGAAAAGCCTCCCTTTAATTCTCTAATGATACTATAACAGTTCTTTCCTGCCTGTCTATCAATAAGTTTTACCAGAATTTGTCCTTGAGTGATAGTGAGATCCTCTAACTTGCCTTTGAATTGTTGACTCAGTTCTTTCTCAACAGATTTTAGGTATTTTTTCCTGTCACTTTTATCATTGATCTTAGATAAATTGCCATCTACATCTTTAAGTACCTCTGCGGCTATTACAGCATATGGATAAACTACGAAAATATTATACCTCAGTTGTTCATATTCCTGTCGCCTTCTTTCAGCTTCTGCGTGTCTTCGTGCAATTTCTTTTGCCAATCGTTTGGGCATTTTTTCAGTAACATATACATCCGGTAGGAAGATCATGGGAATTGTATCATGCCCCTGCAATACAGCACCCAATAGAATAGTATCGTTTGCTGCATGCGGTTGGGCAGAAGCTCGAAGCGAAAAGAGCCACAGCATTCCGCATAACATGAATACCGATCTATATTTATGTCGCATGGCTATAGTAAAGTTCCGATTTTTTAACGGTATTCAACAAATATTGGTATGTAAATAATGACTTAAATGTGGTTAAATACACGATTTTGACGTATTATTAACGACTGAAAGGAACCGTGACCATCGATTGTGGTACATTTGCATTTTCAATATAGTAAACATGAAGATATTAGTACCAATATTAATGATCTTAGTATTAGGAACAAGTGCTTGTAGTAGTAAAAGAAAATCATTCAAAGCAAGTGCTGTACATGCACAGATAGATTCTATTGTTGGAGTGAAAACAGAAGAACTCAGCAGACAATCCATGGAAGATCTGGACCGCCGCATATCAATAGAAGTAAAAGCCAAAGCTGATTCTATAGTGAACGCCAGATATAAGACTCAACATCCTGATACTACTTCTCAAAAGAAATAATTGTGATAACAGATGGAAAAAGACGTTCAGTACTTTTTTTCGATGGTGTTTGTAACCTTTGTAACTACGCTGTACAGTTTGTAATGAAGAATGATAAATACAAACATATCTATTTTTCAACCCTTCAATCATCCTCTGGGCAAAGTGTTTTAAAGCAATTCAGTTCTAACAATAAGTATATTCCCAATTCGTTGATACTGTTTCATAATGGTAAATATTATGTCAAATCAGATGCTGCTTTGCATACTGGAATGCAACTAACCTTTTTTATCAAATGTCTGTCTTATATAGGCTGGCTGGTACCTAAACCTTTTAGAGATGCTATATACGATATTATTGCCCAAAAGCGTTATAAATGGTATGGCAAAATGGATACGTGTATGGTACCTTCAGCTGATCTACAAGACCGTTTTTTGTCAGAATAATTTAGTGTTAATTTATTGAGGCTCATTTACTTTTGATGTATGAAAAGAATAGTAATGATTGGATTGTTATTGATAGCTTGTTGGCAACATATAGCATATGGACAAAATGTAACATATTCTCCTTATCAAAAATTTGAACTTCATGCCAGTGATTTTTCAGTAGTAGGGAAAGTTGCCGATAAGTTATATACATATAGAGCCACTCCCGATGGTTTCTTTTTGGATGCATACGATGAGTCTATGCAATTGCAGGCAACAGTTGTTCTTGATTTTTTCCCAAATAAAATATATGAGACCCGGTTTATTACATCAGCAAATAGCATCATAGTCCTATACCAAAGTATAGAAGGTAACAACATCATTCAATACGCTGCATTATTGGATAATACTGGAAGGTTAAAAAAAGAGCCTGTCAAATTAGATAATGCTAAGGCAGGGATATTCGGTGCAAACGGTCAGTATTTTTCATCAGCGGTATCAGATAATAAGAACAGTATTCTCGTATATGCTACAGAAGAGCATAAGGAAACACTAGAGATGACCTGCATATGGATAGACGCTCAACTAAACGTACAGAAACGTTCTAAAGCCACTTTCAAGGCGGATAATAACGTTTCTCATGGCGAAGTGATTTTAGGCAATGATGGCACTGTATTTGTTCCTTTATATACTCCGGTTGGAAGTAAAGAACTTGCAGACCAGATATGGTTATTGTCATTGCCTTTAGGCAGTACTAAATTTATTGGTAAAGAAATGCCTCTGAATAATAAATTTGCTGGCAATACTTTTATGAAGATGGATTATGCCAAGAATCGCATATACATTGGTGGTTTTTATGCTGATAAAAAAAATGGAAGTTACGAAGGGGTTCTTTATGCAAATTATGATATTGCTTCAGGTATTTTCGAAAATAGAAAAAACATTTTCTTTGATGAGTATTTACGAAATGGTACCGGAGAACGCAACAAAAAAAAGGCCTTTGATGATTATAAAGTAAAACAGATCATTGTAAAGAATGACGGCGGATTTGTACTTATTGCAGAAGAATATTTCATTTCCACTCGAAATTCAGGATACTCGCCGGGTATGGGTTACTATTCTATGTATGCTTTTGGCCCTATGACACGTACAATTCGCGAATATCATTACAATGATATATTAGCATTATCCTATAATGGAGATGGTAAAAGGGACTGGAACTCATTTATACGAAAAAATCAATATTCGCAAGAAGATGGAGGTCTATTCTCTTCATACGCAATTATGAACAGTGGGGGTACATTAGGATTTTTATTCAATGATTTCAATGTTTCTCATTCCCGTATACAATTTGCCGCTATGGATGGAGACGGAAAACTGAATATTAATGCACTCTCCGCCGGGGATATAGAGGATCCGGATTGGTTGCCTCGTTCTGCAAAACAAGTAGCTGCAAAAGAATTAGTGGTTCCTTGCCTCCGAAAAAAACAAATCTGCTTTGCTAAAATTGTATTTTAGCCCAAATTTTCCATAGTGCTTCGACTGATCCGGAATTCAAGCCCGTATACTGTTATCATCTTTTTCATCTTTACACTTATAGTAAGGATGCATGCTTTGCAGCACCCACAGATGCCTGTAGCATTACCCGGACACTTCCTATATGCTATGGTTATTAGTGTACTCAATGCTATTTTTAATTGGGGTGGTTTCGGATATACATTCTTCGCCATACTACTCATATTTGGTCAGGCATTATATCTCAATGGTATTGCTAATAGATACAGGTTATACCCAAACTCAGGTAATATTGTTGCTTTTTCTTACCTTACTTGTACTTCTATCATACCCGCTTTTAGCTTCTTTAGTGAGGCTGTTATTGTAGTTTGGTGCATCTTGGGCTCTATAGATATCTTGCTTCGCTTCAATCAAACTGTTTATCCTCGCAAGCATATTTTCAATGCAGGTTTCTTTTTGTGTGTACCTGCCCTTATGCATTTTCCTTCTATTGCATACATCGTATTGCTTTTCGTTGCACTCAGCACATTACGTTCATTTAGTGCCGGCGAATGGGTCGTGGGTTTGATGGGGTATCTCACTCCTCTGTATTTTTTTATAGGTATCCTCTTTTTAGCCAATAGTTTTTCATTGTTACATGTTTGGCCACATATTGGTTTATCAGTGCCGCTTCATATGCAACATCCGGGATATTTGATTGGGGCTATATGTTTCATTGTTGTTTTGTTTGGTTGTGGGGCATTTGTCATGCAACAACAAATGTCTACAGCTGTATATGTAAGACGTAGCTGGGTCATGCTGGTCATCTATCTTCTTTTATCTATAATCATAGCTGTTTTTACGGAATATGATGCCTCTGGCACATGGCTACTAGTTATGCCTGGCCTCAGTTTGGTTATTGCTCATGCCTTTTCCCTTGATAAAAGCAAATGGTTTAGTAATTTTATCCTTTATTTTTCGCTACTCTTTGTGGCCTATTGCCAAATAGTATTCAAATAAACTATTGTATTCAATGAAATTCGGAGTTATAGTATTCCCTGGTTCTAATTGTGATCGTGATATGATGCATGCCTTGCAGGATGATTTGCAACAGGAAGTTGTTATGCTTTGGCATAAAGATCGTGACTTGAGTATGTTCTCTAAGAACGATTGTATTGTATTGCCCGGTGGCTTCTCTTATGGCGACTATCTGCGTTGTGGTGCGCTAGCTCGTTTTAGCCCTATGATGGAACAAGTCATAGAGTTTGCCAACAACGGTGGTAAGGTATTAGGTGTTTGCAATGGCTTTCAGATCCTTTGTGAATCAGGCCTTTTGCCGGGGGTACTATTACAAAACGATCATCAGAAATTCACTTGTAAGAACGTTTATATTAAAAGCGAAAATGCTCGTAACCTCATTGGCGAACGTGTAGGCGATAAGATCCTGAAAATACCTGTTGCACACGGAGAGGGTAGGTATTATGCTGATGCGCCTACTATGGAAACTTTGGAAAAACATCATCAGGTTGTATTCCGTTATTGCAACGAATTAGGCGAAGTGCATATAGATTCAAACCCTAATGGTGCTATCAACAATATTGCGGGTATTTGTAATACAGGTCGTAATGTATTTGGCATGATGCCACATCCCGAACGTGCCAGTAGCACTACCTTGCATAATATAGATGGTCGTGCAATCCTGTCAGCTTTCACACAAATGAACTAAATTTAAAGTTTTGTTATATATCTAGTTCTTCTGACTTAGATATAATATTTTGTAAAATTTAGAATAACTTTTGCAATAAAGATTCTAATATTGGGATACTCATTTCTTTATTATTAAGCAAGTATATAATATGTTTAGATTTGTCAGATATACGTTGTTCTTCTGTGCTTTCTTGTTTCTAACTACAGGTTCCCATGCTCAAATGATAGCTGACCCTACCATGTGGACCTTTGAAGCGAAAAAGGTAAAGGATAATACTTACAACCTTATTTTTCATGTGAAAATTGAGGATAAATGGCATGTCTTTTCACAAAACCCCGGTGGCGATGGTTCTTCTATTCCTCCTACGTTCGAATTTCCCAAGAATCCCAATTATCAACTCGTAGGTAAAGTAAAGGAAAAGGGAAAGCTCTTAGATGAGACCATCGAAGAGATTGGCACATTACACTATTATAAAAACAAAGTAGACTTCATTCAGACGATTACTGTAAAGGGGAATATAAAGATAACAGGCAAATTTAATTACCAGACTTGCAATGATAATCTCTGCTTACCCGCTAAAACAAAATCATTTTCCTTCGAAATAAAAGATGCTACCGGTGTGGCCGATGCATCTACTAGTAATGATAGTGGCTCAAAAGCTTTACTCGCAACACCAACACAAGCTAATGATACTACTCATAAAGCAGTAGCAACTACCACTACACCAAAAGCTAATAACCAAAGTACTAGTGAAAAAAAAGAAGGAAAGTCAATGTTATGGCTGTTCCTCGCTGCCTTAGGTGGAGGCCTAGCTGCTGTTATCACACCTTGTGTATATTCTATGATACCTATTACGGTTAGCTTCTTTACTAAGAGAAGTAAATCTCGTGCAGAGGGTATTCGCAATGCTATTTACTACTCACTTTCTATTATTATCATCTTTACAGTATTGGGTGTATTGATCTCAGCTGTCTTTGGTTCTAATGCCCTCAATACTCTCTCTACCAATTGGATTGCCAATTTATTCTTCTTCGGTATTTTCGTTTTGTTCGGTATTTCATTCCTAGGTGCATTCGAGATCACATTACCTTCTTCATGGACCAACAAAACAGATTCTAAAGCAGGTGTATCCAGTTTTGGTGGTATCTTCTTTATGGCACTTACATTAGTTATTGTGTCATTTTCATGCACTGGCCCTATAGTGGGTCCGCTATTAGTACTAGCCGGTAAGGGTGGTATTGCAGGTCCTGCTGTGGGTATGTTTGGTTTTTCTATAGGTTTGGCTTTGCCATTCGCTTTATTCGCAATATTCCCCGGTATGCTCAATAAAATGGCATCTTCAGGTGGATGGCTCAACCAGGTAAAAGTGGTTTTAGGATTCTTGGAGCTCATGTTGGCACTAAAATTTCTTTCTAATGCCGACTTGGCTATGGGATGGCGCTTATTAGATCGTGAGATATTTATTGCAATTTGGATTGTGCTGGCGATACTATTAGGTATCTATTTACTGGGCAAATTGAAATTGTCTCATGACGATGCACCTCCTAAAAATCTCTATGGTCAGGAGTACGTTTCTATATTCAAATTATTTCTGGCAATAGTATCATTCACTTTTGCCGTATATCTGGTGCCGGGTATGTGGGGAGCACCTTTGAAT
>JBAWXE010000042.1:0-21665 GCA_037144255.1 Bacteroidota bacterium
CCTCTATCTACCTTACTTTCCCTACCACATTTTTCTTTATTAAATTACCTATCAAACTAATGAACTATGAACACTCTCCCATCTCGTATAATACTCATTATATTATTATTCATAAGTAAACCTGCCTTTTCCCAAACTCCCGAAGATTACGATAGTGTCATGACCCGCTTCAAAATATTTTACAATACAGAAAGATATGATAGCTTATTTACTATGTACACCGATTGGGATCGCGCACATATTAGCTTCGATAGTTTCAAAACAGAAATGATAAATGATAGATATACTAATGGGCAAATGTGGATCATTAAATATATGCATAGAGATGATTCTGATATTAGAACCAGACTGTATAGTATATTGACAGAATACGCAGGTCACAGAACATATGCCATTCGACTGGACTATAACTCAAAAATATTTTTTATTAACCCGACTCGTCGAGCATATATATCCAGAAGGGAAGAAAACCTACCTTCTAAAAACTGATGTAACCTAAATGTAACCTTTGAAAACGCACAAAGCCTTAATTATCAATCACTTGAAAAAATTCGTGTAACCATAAAAAAATAAGAGAGAATGTAACATTTCAGGTTTACATAGGAGAGTAAGCCTCTCAAAAGGCGATGCCATCGTCTTTTGTACTCATACTATCAGGTGGGGAACCCTTAGTTCACTACCTTGTCCGCACAGCAGCTGCTGGCAAAGGCCTCAGGTTTAGCTTTGAATGCAAAGCCCATTCCCAGTATATAACCCATGGCCTCCCGCAATGCTTCATTGCTTTTGAACTGCGGATTAGTGTTGATGTCGGCATGTACTTCCATGTCCACATCATACGTGTTGAAAAGGTCGCAGAGCTCATAGGCTATCTCTATGCTCCGTGCTACCTCTACCAGCATCCGCTCTTTGATAGATAATTGCTGCCGGTTCTTTTCATTGCAGATGAACATGAAGCCACCGCGTTTCTCCCGCAAGAAAACGATCACCGTAGCAAACTCGGTCTCGCCTCCCCGCACCTGAGAATCGGTGCCTATACATACCTTCAGATGGTAGCCGGCGTTCGTCTCACGGATAATGGCATCCTCTACTGCCTTCTTCACCGGAAGGCGCAAGGGTTCTCCACTAAAGGTTCTCCATAACATGGGATATATTTTAGTTATACTAAAGATACCCACAAAATTGTTAATGTATCATTACGCCACTGTTAATATTAAATGATATGCACATGTTATAAACATTCCCTTGTGGACAAGCATTCCACAACAAAAATGGCGAGCCATAGCCCGCCATCCGTATCAGTTCTTTGAAATTTTATGCTAGTTATTCACCTGCCAATAGCACTTGCCAGGCCTTGTCTACATGTCCTTCGTCCAGTAGTTCCTTGGCATAGATATGCAATGCATGTATGCGCACCTTGTCATCATCGGCATACTCGCGTAGTATCTGTGTCAGGCGGTCCTCATATAGCACTTCGGCCACTACAGGTATAGCGGCGCTATTGCCCAGCATGCCTAGGTTGTTACCACTCAGCACGTCGCTGTTACGTATATGTGCCGGCAGGGCATCTATACCTACACCCAGTTGTGTATTAGGTTTCGCCACTTCAAAAACAGCACTACCAGATGCACGACAGTAATAGTCGCCACCCATGCGCGCTACTAGGTCTATCTTTTGTGGATC
The DNA here is from genome assembly GCA_037144255.1 of Bacteroidota bacterium. Lineage (GTDB taxonomy): Bacteria > Bacteroidota > Bacteroidia > Chitinophagales > Chitinophagaceae > JBAWXE01. The sequence goes on from JBAWXE010000042.1 coordinate 1,681, forward strand.
TATCTTGCCTTCTGCATCCAGTACATGGTCGTCTATATGCATACACAGTACCTCGCATATCACCAGATTGCCTGCGCCGCCTTCGTTGCCTGTTTCTATTACTTGGGTCACTTTACATTCCAGTTGCACCGGCGATTCCTTTACTCTAAAGGGTTTCACCATATCCGATGCTATGGGTGTAAAGCCTGCTTTCACAAACTCATTCACATCAGCAGGATACTCACAACTGGCCAGACTCATCTGTTGCACTATGTCGTAGTTCACCACATTGATCACTACTTCTTTGGTATCATATACATTCTTCAGTGAGTGCTTGATGGTATTATCTCTAACACGGCGTGCAGGAGAGAAAATAAGTATAGGTGGCTTACTGCCAAACACATTGAAGAAGCTGAATGGAGACAAATTAGGATGACCGTCTTTGTCTATGGTACTGGCAAAACATATAGGTCGCGGACCTACAGAGCCTAACAGAAAAGCATGTAATTGTGCTGTCTTTACTTCGCCTGGAATGATTCTCATGATTGCAAAATAAGATAGTAAAACGTATCTGCCATAAAAAAATTGTTGATAGGGCTATAATCCATACCCACAAAGGCGTACACGAAAATGAACAAAGCCGCACCGGATACCCGGTACGGCTCTGAAAAGATCATGAGCAGAGTTCTTAGAATTTCATGGGTACTGTGACGCCTGTCTTATCCCATTCTATAAGCAGGGCATCTTTCTTAACAGTGATAGTGAGCTTCTCTACTTCACCGGGTAATAGCCTTACAGGGGCATTGATATGTAAAACGTCTTTGCTTTTTATTTTGTCGTAACCGAAAGAACCCCACTGTTTCAGTTCACTGTTCAGTATCAGTTCCCATGATTTCTCAGTAGGTATGGTAAACAGTGAATAGGTACCTGCCTTTACAGGCTTGCCACCGAACATACCGTCTTTCTTAAAAGTGATCTCGGTAGCTTCATTGGCACCCGTACGCCATACTTCACCATAAGGTACCAGCTTGCCGAATATTTCGCGACCACGCTTAGATGGTTGTCCGTAGCTAACTTCCACATTATCGCCCTTAGCACTGGCTCTTGGGCTTTGTTGAGCTTTCTTTTCTTGAGAAAAACCGGTGAAACTGGTCACCATTAATAACAATACTATTGAAAGTACTTTATGCATACAGTAAGATGATTTTAGACTACGAAGGTAGCTAAAGAAGGTATACGAACTATATTATTTAACTATGACCTACCTGCTATTTCTCTATACACTTAGTCTTTAGACTCTACCCCTATGAGTATGGCCCATGGCCTCAGGTCCTCTACTCGCTCGCAGATGATCTTTATGATAGCAGTAAGTGGAATAAACAGGAACATGCCCGGTATACCCCATATGATGTTACCCGCTATAACAGCAATAATGGTAATGAAAGGGTTGATATTGACACGCTTGCCTACTATGCGCGGCATCATGATATTGGCATCTACAAAGTGTATGGCCATTAATGCTACGCCTACTTCTATGGCCGGTGTTCCCCCGCTATTAGCAAAGGTGACGATCATAGCAATAACCGTAGCCATATAGATACCCAGATAAGGTATGATATTGAGCACTGCTGCCAGCATGCCCAGCAATAGTGCATATTTAATACCCATAATGGTAAATATGCTACAGTTCACTATTATCAGAATGACCATCTCAGTTACCAGCCCCAATACATAACTATTAATGACGGTACGTGTCTCATTCACCACTTCATTTACTTTGGCACGGTAAGCAGTTTTGAAGAGTGCAAGTATAAAGCGTTTCAACATCTTGCGATAAAAGAGTATGAAAAAGGTATAGAAGGTAATGAAGATAACATACACTAAGAAGTCGGTAACAGTAAGCAATGTATTACCCAATGAGTTGACCAGCGTAGATATAAGACTGTTGGTAGAATTGCTGATATACTCACTCTGCTGGTTTCGGTCTATATGGTAGGTTTTATTTACCCAGTGCTGCAACTGGTGGAATATATCTGTAACACGCTTTTGTAACTCTGGTAAGTCCTGTGAGAAATTAGCTATCTGTATACTGAAGAAATATATAAAACTAGTGCCTACCAGCATGAATAATAGAATAGCTATCATAGCAGATATGCCGCGGCCCAGATGCCATTTCTCTAACAAGTGTACTAATGGGTATAACAGCACTGCTATAAGTAATGCGAAGAATAGTGGAATGAATAAGGTCTTGCCAGTAGTAATGAGAAAAAGTATCAATACTATACTGAACAGTACCAATGCAAGACGAGCGTAAAAAGGTAACTTTATAGTATCCATCATATGTATTATTCAAACCTAACGAAATTAAGAGACTATACAAAGAATAATGTATAGAAACCTTAATGCTGAAACTGATGTTTTTATTTACTTTGTCTACAATATCTATAAGCATTGCTGAAGCCTTATTATAAAAAAGAACTAGTAGAAGCCGGCTGTGACGAAGCCGGCAGAGGTTGCCTGGCCGGGCCTGTATATGCGGCTGCGGTGATACTGCCTAAGAAGTTCTCTCACCCTTTTCTCAATGATAGCAAGCAGCTATCTGAGTCTCAAAGAGATGAGCTGCGCCCTATAATAGAAGCAAAGGCGCTGGCATGGGCTGTAGCAGTGGTAGACCATGAAGAGATAGATCGTATAAATATACTGAAAGCCTCTTTCAAGGCTATGCATCTGGCCATAGAACAATTGCAGATACTACCCGAGCTACTATTGATAGATGGTAACCGGTTCACACCCTACTTAGGTATAGCACATCATTGTGTAGTAGGCGGAGATGGTATCTATGCATCCATAGCTGCTGCCAGTGTGCTGGCCAAAACACATCGTGATGAATATATGAAAGCGCTGGATAAACAATATCCGCAATACGGATGGGCTGATAATAAAGGCTATGGCACTGCCTACCACAGGCAACAAATAAAAGAACATGGGCAAACACCCTTTCACAGAAAATCCTTCAGTATGGGGATAGATAAGTAGTTAGGCAGCCGGCAGACTTATCTCGAATATAGAGCCTTGTGGCACATTATCCTTTACTACTATCTTACCTTTGTTGTGATGCACTATTTTGGCTGTAAGATAAAGACCCAGCCCTGTACCCTTGCTGGTACGAGTATTCTCGCTACCTATGCGGTAAAACTTGTTGAATATCTTTTTCTTTTCGTCATCAGCTATACCCTGTCCTTCATCTATCACCTGTAATATCACGTTCTTTTCATTACCCTTTAGTACCACCTTGATAATCTTTTCTGCAGGAGTATATTTGATAGCGTTCTCTATGAGGTTATTGATGGCTACCTGTAGTAATAGTTTATCCCCCAGCAGCATGCAGTCAGCCTGTAAATCGTCTGCAAAACGTTTTGGGTAGCGGCTGATGTAGTCTTTCAGTACCTGCTCTGTGAATTTAGAAAAGTCTATACGCTCGCGTGCCGGTTGGTACTGTTTACCCTCCATTTGTGAAGCGAAGAGCATTTTGTTACAAAGTTCATTGAGCCTGTTAGATTCCAATATACATCTATCCAATAGCATCTTCTTCTTCTCTTCATCCAGCTGGTGTTTCTCTAATGTTTGGAGATTGAGTTTCATGGCAGCTATGGGCGATTTCAGTTCGTGAGTAACAGAAAGCATGAAATTATTCTGCTGTGTAGATAAGCGTATGCTACGACGAAAAGATGAGTATACTACTACGGCACCTATAAGTATGACAATCAAAAAGGTAATGCCTTCGCCTATATACTGTTTGCTGCGGGCCATGCGTTTGCCCTCTATTTCCTGCATGTGCACTGCATAGGACAAAGGATGCAGAGAGCTATCTTCCTGCTGGTGAAGAATGATCTTTTCCTTCTCGTATATATCGTGGCTTTGTTTGGTAAGGCTTACACCCCAAAAGAATAATGCTGCAATGATGTAAGAAAGTAATAGTAAATGTACTGTAGTGAAGTAGCGCATGGCACAGCTTATTTCTGTGTATTAAAGGTACGACGCGCAGCCTTCTCTACACGTAGTCCTATCTGCAATATTTCGGGTAGTGGATTCATCCTCATATTCTGTTCGAATCGGATCTCGTATTTACCCGGTTTACGCAGTATCTCGGGGTCGCCGGTAACAGTAATGGGCATGCGTTGTTCCCATATCTCGCCCATGCCACGGCCTTCCCATTTGCCACTAGGCTCGGCCAATGGTATCTCTATACGGGCTTTTGAATAAGTAGAGTCACCGGGCTTCTTAGTATATACCCATAACCATATATTAGAAAAAGGATATGCTTCGGTATGACGAACGAGGAAATAAATGTTATAGAGAACTGTAGTATCCGTCACTTCGAATTTAAAGGAAGGGGTATCATTATACTGCCAGGCGTGTTGTGGTATAGCATACTCTTTCTGATAAGTAGGAGAAGACATACAACCTGCCATAGCTATGGCAGCAAAAAAAACAATGATGATAATATTACGCAACATGAATACTTGTCTGTTTATAAATAATACGTGGCAAAACTAAAGAATATTCAATACCTGTTCTTTAGCTTTTTCCAGTTCGTCCTTCATACTTACTACCATCTGCTGTATGTCTGCCTGATTAGCTTTAGAACCCAGAGTATTGATCTCGCGGCCTATTTCTTGTAAAATAAAACCCAATTTCTTGCCTTTAGAAGCTTCTTTCTTCTTCAAAGTATCATTAAAATATTCGCAGTGCTGTTTGAGACGGGTCTTTTCTTCAGAGAAATCCATCCTCTCCAGATAATAGATCATCTCCTGTTCGAAACGGTTGGTATCAATATTCTCAGTACCTACCACATCGCGCAGAGAATCTGTGATACGATTGCGTATCTTATCAGTACGTAGGCCTTCCAGAGGTTTGATATCCTCCAGCAAAGCTTCTATGTTATGTATTCTTAAAGTGAGATCTTTTAGTAATGCATCGCCTTCGTGTTTGCGATGTTCCATTAATAATAAAGCTGCTTTCTCTACCAGCTTCTTCACTTCCATCCATTCTGCTTCAGGCAGTACATCCTGTTCGGGAGCCACAACCTCGGGCATACGCATGAGTGTAGAGAGTATATTATCCTTAGGTATATTCAACTGGTCGGCTATCTGCGACATGCTCTGATAATAGAATACTGCAAGGCCTGTGTTCACCGTCATAGGTTTTGAAGCCCCTTCCTGTTTTACTGCTATATTCAGTTCAATAGTACCACGCATAAGGGTACTATTGAGCATATTACGAATATCCAATTCGTAAGAACGTAAAATAGGAGGCAGTTTAGTGATAATATCAAACTGCTTACCGTTCAGCGATTTGATCTCTACTACTACCTGACGCCCTTTTATCGATTCTTCGATACGGCCAAAACCTGTCATTGAATACAGCATAATCTAATTTCTTTAAAACAAAAATCTACAAACGTTTGGCAATAATGAAATGCTTTACGGTAATTTATGCAAAAAGTATTTAAAATCGTCTTAAAAGTACTGTATAAGCTACCCATGGGGAGGATATTTAGTTATTTTTGTTTTTCTTCGTAAAAATGTGCGCATGCGTTATGGCTTAGTCCTATTATGTTTTCTACTGTCTTTTGCAGCTATGGGGCAACCCAACCAGCAACAGCAGCAACAGCAAGTAAGCTCTACCAGAGAGGAGCTGCTTCGCCGTAGGGAGAGTATTATGAGCGCCATCAAGGAGTCGCAAGAGCAACTGGAAGCCACTAAAAAGAACAAAAATGCCACTATGGGTGAGCTACACGCCCTACAAAACAAGCTAGCAGAGCGTCAGAGTCTGATATCCAATATCAATGAAGAGATCAATGATATTAGCAGTAATATTCAATTATCGGGTAAGGAAGTAGAGCAACTGCGCCAAAAGCTGGATCTGCTGAAAGTTAGATATGCCCAATCAATTAGATATGCCTATACTAATCGTAATTCTTTTAATATGCTGGCCTTTATGTTCTCGTCCAAGGACTTTAACGAGGCCATACGCAGAATGCGATATCTGAAGAAATATAGAGATTACCGTAAACAACAGGTAGAACAGATACGTATAACCCGTGGACAGATAGAGACCAAGATAGTAGCACTGAACAAACAAAAGAACCAAAAAGATGAATTGCTGAGTACACAACAGCAACAGGAGAAAGTGCTGGAAGAAGAAAAGAATGAGAAAAACAAAGTAGTGACCAGCCTGAAGGGTAAGGAAAAGGAATTGATGGCAGAAATAGAAAAGAGCCGCAAAGCCACCAAGAAACTGGACAATGCTATCAATGACATCATACGTCGGGAGATAGAACTGGAAAAGAAACGTGCACAAGAAGAAGATAGAAAGAGAAGAGAACGTGAGGATAAGAATAAAAATGCACAAGTAGCTCATACTAATACAGCGAACAATAACAACAATAATAATAACAGTAACGACCCTTATTCTGCTAAGAGTTTCTCTGCTAACGGAACACCTATTACCAATACTAACAAGGGTACCAATGTTGTAACCAATAATAAAAACGTAACTACAAACAATAATAAGATTGTAAGCACTACTAATACTAAGACCGGCAATAATAACCCAACAGTAGCGGCTAATACAAATAAACAAACAACTACTGCACCGAAAGAAAGAGAATATGATGCCAGTTATTATAACCTATCACTGACACCAGAAGCTGCTGCATTATCTAATAATTTGGAAGCTAATAGAGGAAGGCTTCCATGGCCAGTAGAGAAAGGATTTGTGTCGGGTCAATTTGGTAAACATCCACACCCGGTAGCAGAGAAGGTAATGATAGAGAATAATGGAATAGATATACGTACCAGCCCTAATGCTATAGCACGAGTAGTGTTTGACGGTAGAGTGTCCACGGCAGCTCTTATCAACGGACAATGGACGATAATTGTAACACATGGACGATATTATACAGTATACAGTGGCTTATCTAAAAAGAATGTAGATAAAGGTGATGAAGTACACACCAAACAAACCATAGGTACAGTAGGTACCAATGATGATGGCGACCCTACCATCAATTTCCAGATATGGAAAGATGTGGGTAAAAAAGATGCCATCAAACTAGACCCAGCAAGCTGGATAGCAAAGTAATTCTTTGAACAATTAACTGATCAATACATTACCAGTCATCTCATTAGGGATAGGCAAGCCCATATACGTAAGTATAGTAGGTGCCAGATCGCCCAATTTGCCGGGCTTTAATGTACCCTTGAAATCGTTGGAGATCAGAAACAAAGGAACAGGATTGAGTGAATGTGCTGTATTAGGTGTGCCATCTTCATTGATTAGAAAATCAGCATTGCCATGATCGGCAGTAAGAAATACCGCATAGCCTTTCTCTAATGCCAAAGGAACTATAGAAGACACACAGGTATCTACAGTCTCTACAGCCCTTACCACAGCATTCCATACACCCGTATGACCTACCATATCAGCATTAGCAAAATTGAGACAGATAAAATCAGCGGTTTGGCCTTCTATTTCGGGAAGAATAGCGTCTCTAACTTCAAAAGCACTCATCTCAGGTTTGAGATCGTAAGTAGCTACTGATTTAGGAGATTGTATCATGATACGCTTTTCACCTTCAAATGGCTGTTCGCGGCCACCTGAGAAGAAGAAAGTAACGTGTGGGTACTTTTCTGTTTCGGCAATACGAATTTGCTTCTTGCCATTATCGGCCAGCACCTCGCCCATAGTATGTACCAGATTGTCATTGTTGAAAATGATTGCTACATTCTTATAGGTCTTATCGTACTCTGTCATAGTTACATAATGCAATGCCAGAGGCTGCATATGCTGATCGGGGAAAGATTGTTGTGTAAGTGCAATAGTGATCTCGCGGCAACGATCGGTACGGAAGTTAAAACATACTACCACATCGCCATCCTGAATATTTGCCAAAGGTTTGTCAGAGGTATCGCAAGTAATAATAGGCTTGATGAATTCGTCTGTCACGTTCTCATCGTAAGAATGTTGGATAGCAGCCAGAGGGTCTTGTGTATGTGTACCCACACCAGCCACTAAGGCATCGTAAGCTACTTTCACACGTTCCCAGCGCTTATCGCGGTCCATAGCATAGAAACGACCACAAACAGAAGCCAGCATCGCACCTGTCTTTTGGGTATGAGTATAGAGGTCTTTTATAAAGGCATATCCACTTTTAGGATCAGTATCTCGACCATCCGTAAAAGCATGTACAGCAACACTAGGCAACTGGTGCTGTGCAGCAAGAGAACATAATGCTTTCAAGTGATCTATATGAGAGTGTACACCACCATCGCTTACCAGACCTATGAAATGTAAAGTCTTGTTTTGTGTTTTAGCAATATTGAAAGCACTCATCAATACTTCGTTAGTAGCCAGTTCTCCATCGCGCACTGCTACATTGATACGTTGCAATTCCTGATAGACGATACGACCAGCGCCAATATTCAAGTGACCTACTTCAGAATTACCCATTTGTCCATCGGGTAAACCAACGGCTTCGCCACAGGCAATGAGTTCTGTATGAGGATACTTATTGTATAAAGATTTTACGAACGGAACATTAGCATGAGCGATAGCATCTGATGCAGGAACCTTACCATGGCCCCAACCGTCCATTATGATGAGCATTGCTTTTTTAGACATGGATGCAAAAGTAATACATCTAGCAGTGAGTAAGGATAATTATCTACTGATATTTGTCATTGATGCTGTATCTGTATGGTATCTACCAGTGTTTCAAAAATGTTAATACTATCACATTATCATCAGCAGAAAGACATATTTGGCGGGGTTTTATACGAATTGGCACGGTTTTAGTATAGGTATAAGTAAGAAAGGAAAAATAGAAAAGAATAAGAACAAAAGATGAAAACAATAAAGAAAAAAATGATGCTGATGTTATTGTGTTGTTTGCTGGTCGTCACGAGTTACGCACAGGGGCAGATGGAAGAGATCAGTACAGGAATAAGAAGTGGGAATGTATCGTTAATCTCAAAATACTTTGATAATGTTGTCGATATTACTGTTAATAACGGTCAGTCTACATTTAGTCATTCGCAGGCAGAAATGGTTTTGAAGAATTTCTTTAAAAAGAGTCAAGTGAGTGAGTTTAATATAATAGAAAATGGCGTATCGAATGGAAATGGATCTGCTTATACAGTAGGGGAATTAGTTACGAAGAATGATCGATATAAAGTATATATATCGATCAGGCAAAAAGACAAGAGTTATGCGATACAGGAGATGAGATTTGAGAAATAGCGTGGACGAGTGGAGAGAAGAATGGATGAATGGAGTTTGTTAATTAGTGGAGATGGGTTGTTGAAGAATAAGGCCTGCAGATAATGCAGGCCTTATATGTTGTAGTATTTATCTAAGGTTTTGAATGACCTTATCCTTAGGATATTTGACAGTATACGTGAGTTTTTTCTTCAAGGTCTCATTAGGGGCGATCTTTACTATCCATTTTACAGCACCTGATGTATCGTCTATATTAGCTCCATCAGCATCTTTATCTTCAATAACAATATCCTTATCATTGCTTACAGGGAATTGGTCGAGGATAGTGAGATCTATAGGAACTTTTTTAGTATTGCGGACACTGATGGTATATATATAAGTCTCTCTTTTATTGGTGCCAATGACTTTGGCAGATTTAAAATCTTTTTCGCGCTCACGACGAATAATGATCTTTTTATCGCGACCCAGAGATAGATTGAGAGTATCCTGCACATTGCGCATATCTATATAGCCCTGACCTACGTAAGTGCCTTCGTAGAAAATATTGGTTTGTGCTGGGAGCAGATTCAAGTCTTCCCAGTTAGTGACCTGAGCCTGTAAGAAAGCATCTTTATCAGCTTTAGGTGCAGAGTAATATCTATAAGTAGCCGGCAGTTCGTAAGATTTTACTGCTATCATATGGTGCTGACCATCGCTAGGTATGGTGTATGGGATATCAATATCGAAGGTGGTATTAGTGCCTGAATTATCTACTGTTACAAATCTATCTATTGAAGCAACGTTATAATTAGCAATACCCTGACCAGCAGAATTATAAAGAAGGCTTTTATCTGCCATAGGGGCAGTATTTGAATAAGAACGAACATATTTAGGGGAATTGGGAATATTGAATGATAGGTACCAAGGATTCAGAACAGGGGATTGCACCCCTTCGTTAGGATTACCGGTTGATAATACTAGATGTACATTGTCCCATCGAACTCCAGAGTTCTGAAATACATTTGCTTTGTAATAGAGTTTCACTGGATCGTTCAATTTTTCAATACGTATATCATAGTTGGGTGTCCAGCCGGCGTTGGGTACTACATAACTGATAGTGATATTGGATGCTGAAGCTTGGGTAGTATAGAATTTTACTACCAATTGGCCCCCAGGGAGAAAATCTTTCTTGCGTTCTTCATCCAGTTGCTTATTGAGTAAGACTATTTTTTCATTGTTTTTATCATATTTCTTGTGAAGGGATGTTTTTTCTGTAAGGAAAGAATTCATCTTAGTGTTCATCAAGTCCAACATCTTTTGCAATTCTGCTACAGATAGCCCACTGTTATTGCCACCTACCTTGTGATTATCCTTGAGTGTTGCTAATTGTTCATCTATCACAAATATTTTGTTATCCATTACTTTGTTCTCATCGCCTAACAATTCTATACTATCCTTTATGGACTTGGCTTTAGGGGATAAGGCTTCTGATTGTAAATAATCATTTTTAAAGGTAGCGGACTGTACAGCCACATTGCTATTATCTGCACCTACCGTTACACTTTGCTGGTTTACATTACCAGCAACATTGGTAAAGATCACATCGCTTTCGCCCAATGGAAGGTTTACACTTGCTGTGCTTAACAGTTCTGCACCATTGAGAAAAACGGTAGCCTGTACAATTTTTACTTTTTGTTGTGTCTGTGCATTAAGAGGTAGTACAAACAATACACTTATCGCGGATATAATTATAATGGAGGTTTTCATACAACGATATTTAATAGTTAAGACGATGAAAAGTTATTAATTCCTAACAGATTATTTTTCATTTTAAGGAATATATAACAATAAAGGGCGGGCATATATTGCCCACCCTTTAAGGAAAAGATGTTCTTGTATCACTTTACTATACGTAAACGGGCATAATTGAGCATGATCTTCTTTTGTCCATGGCCTTGCTGAAATTGTATAGTAGCTATGCGGTTATTAGCACCTCCTTCTAATGTAAGTATCTTACCAAAGCCGAACTTCTGATGTTCTACTTCCATACCTACTTCCATTTCATGAGGTTCATTCGCTGCAAAGTTAGGAGCGGGTGTATGTGCCGCAGGCTTGGCTGTCTGTTGTATCTTATCAGCTAGTTTTTTCAGAGAAGGCACTCTGTTAGCGCTCTCGTTGAAAGTATTGCCGAAGCTGCTTTGCTGAGCCTGGGGACGATTGCTCATACCTGTAAATGTCTTATCAAGATATGCCTCCGGTATCTCCTCAATAAAACGACTAGGGTCATTCTGTATCAAACTGCCAAAACGATAACGACTATTGGTATACGTAACCCATAAACGTTCTTTGGCTCTTGTGATTGCTACATAGAACAGACGGCGCTCTTCCTCCAGATCGGCACGGTCGTATAAGCTCATAGCACTTGGAAACAAATTCTCTTCCAAGCCTACATTGAACACACAAGGAAATTCCAAGCCCTTAGCAGCATGTATAGTCATCAGTTTTACAGAATCCTGATTCTCATCTGAGTCTTTATCAGCATCGGTGAGCAATGTTATTTGTTGCAAGTAACTACCCAGGCTTTTATCAAGAAGTTCACCTTCTTCATCAGGGGTTTCGGTGAATTCCTTGATAGAGTTCAATAATTCCTGAACGTTCTCATAACGTGCCAGGCCCTCTACTGATTTATCGTTGTATAATTCCTGTACCAAGCCTGTGTGCTTACCTACTGCGAAAGCCACATCGTAGGCATTTTGCTTTTCCAGTTGAGTTTGGAAACTTTTGATCTTAGTTACAAATTCCTCAATGGCACTGGTACCAGCACCTTTCAACCCTGCTGCTGCAGGGTCTTGTATCACTTCCCAAAAAGTCTTATCCTGCTCATTGGCTATTACCATTATCTTTTCGATACTGGTCTTACCTATACCACGAGCAGGGTAATTGATGATACGTTTCAGATTTTCTTCATCCTGTGTATTGACTACTATACGCAGATAAGCCAAGAAATCTTTAACTTCCTTACGCTGATAGAATGAAACACCTCCATATAGTTTGTAAGGTATATTCATCCTGCGTAAGCTTTCTTCAAAAGAACGACTTTGGGCATTGGTGCGGTATAGTATGGCGAAGTCCTTATTAGCGTAATGGTTGCGCAGCTTCATTTCTGTAATGGCATCTGCTACAAAACGGCCTTCGTCATTATCTGTCATAGTGCGCACCAATACTATCTTATCTCCCTCTGTATTGTCAGTCCAAAGTTGTTTAGGAATTTGGTTTTTATTATTAGAAATGACCTGATTCGCCACATTCAATATAGACTGTGTACTACGGTAGTTCTGTTCCAGTTTTACTGTCATTACATCATCATAGTCGTCATTGAATTGAAGAATGTTTTGTACTGTAGCACCACGGAAGGAATATATACTCTGAGCATCATCACCCACTACACAAATATTCTCATGCACTGCACCCATCATTTTGATGATGGCATACTGAGCCAAGTTGGTATCTTGATACTCATCTATCAATATGTACTTAAAGCGGTGCTGGTACTTTGCCAGTACTTCTGGAAAATTGGTAAGCAATATGTACATTTTGAAGAGCAGATCATCAAAATCCATAGCTCCGTTCTTGAAACAACGTTTGGCATACGAATCATAGATATCACCCATTAAAGGCCTGTTACTACGAGCATCTTCCTGTTGTATCTGTGTATCCTGCTTATACATTACAGGATCTATCAAACTGTTTTTGGCAGCTGATATACGATTATATACGTAAGCTGGTTTGTAATGCTTATCATCCAGATTCATATCGTTGATAATGCCTTTGAGTACACTCTTGGCATCATCGGTATCGTATATGGTAAAATTATTAGGATAACCTAGTTTATTAGCCTCTGCCCGCAGTATACGTGCAAACACCGAGTGGAAAGTACCTATATATAAATTACGTGCTTCTGTGTTACCCAGTATACGTTCCACACGCTCTTTCATTTCGGCAGCTGCTTTGTTGGTAAAGGTGAGTGCCAGTATATTGAAAGCATCTACACCATTATGCATCAGGTGTGCTATACGTGTAGTCAGTACTTTGGTCTTGCCACTTCCGGCCCCCGCTACTATCATCAATGGCCCATCCATATGCTCTACAGCAATACGTTGTTTTTCATTAAGCCCCTTCAGGTATTCTTGCATATGCGCAAAAATACATCAACGAAATGGTGATTGAATAAAAAATCAGCATGTAGTAATCGTACTATGGTTTTCATTTATTAAATTACGGTAAAGAAATAAGTACTTATTTCTTATTATTACTATATTAGAATTGATGTACAAAGAAAGCCCTGTATGTTTATAAAGAACCAAACCTTCAAAGACGAAGCTACCCTTATAGAAATGTTGTTTGATTTCAGCTTAGGAAACCCTTCGGAACTTATAGATAACATAGTATCTGAAATAGACAAAGAACTGGAAAACAATTCAGAATACAATAAGTATAAGAATTCTCTACCCGATGAAGAAGACCAACTAGAGTTGTATATAGAAGAACGGGATGCACATCTGGCAGATAGACTACTGAAACGATATGATTCATTTATAGTAGAGGATGCTAAGCTATATGCTGTAAAAGGCGGCGAAAAAGTATTGCTATATGAATTAGACTTATACTAATTCGTACTTTTGCAGAGTCATGCATGATCTCATTTCTGAAATATTCTTCAAGACTGCACGTAGTGGAGGCAAAGGTGGCCAAAATGTGAACAAGGTAGAAACCATGGTAGAAGCATGGTTGGATGTGATCAATTCTAAAGTCTTTACACCTGAACAGAAAGAATGGATCAAAGACAAGCTCAAGAATCGTATCAATAAAGAAGGATACCTGATAGTAAGAAGCAGCGATACTCGGTCGCAACTGGAAAATAAACTTATAGCAAAAGAGCGTTTACTGGATCTGGTAGCCCAAAGCCTGTTACGCCCTAAGAAACGAAGGCCCACCAAGCCTTCTAAGGCAGCTAAAGAGAAGCGTTTAGATTCTAAACGAATAGAATCTCAGAAAAAACAAATGAGAAAAAAAGATTGGTAGCTTTTTATCTGGCATCAAAGTCTATGATCACACGCTCTGTACGTGGGTGCGATTGGCAAGTAAGTACATACCCCTTACGTATTTCATCAGTTTCCAATGAATAATTTACTTCCATTTCTACAGAACCCTCTGCTACATGTGCGCGGCAAGTACTACATACACCGCCTTTACAAGCGTAAGGCAGATCGGCACCATGTTTCAGGGCAGCATCCAAAATAGAATCGCCATTATAAGGTAAGTCCATATCAAAAGTAAGACCATCTAATATGATGCTCACTTTACTAACTGCAGTAGGATCAAAAGCATGATCGGCAGTCCATTTTTCATGGGTCACACGCGGTTGCTCGGGCGACGAGAACAATTCCATATGCACATGTGTGGATGGCATCCCTAAGTCTATCAATTGCTGGCGAACAGAGAGAATCATTTCTTCAGGTCCGCATACAAAAGCCTCATCTATAGTCTTTACATCTATCAGTGTTTTGCAGAACTCAGTACACTTTTTAGCATCAATGCGTCCGTTGAACAAAGTCACTTCCATCAGTTCCCTACTCAATATATGATATACTTTCAGGCGTTGCATGAACTTATTCTTCAGTGCTTCAATAGCCTCACGGAATATGATAGTACTACGGCTACGATTGCCATATACCAGCGTAAAAATGCTATTAGGTTCTGTTTCCAGTATCGTTTTCATGATACTCATTACCGGTGTGATACCACTACCCGCTACAAAAGCCACATAATGCTTATGAGTAATGCCTTTTTCTTTTGGGGTGAATTTGCCCATTGGGGGCATTACATCCAGGATGTCCCCTTTTTTTAGATGATCGTTGGCATAACCTGAGAATTTCCCTTTTTCTACCTTTTTGATGGCCACACGCAATTCATTCTCCTGAGGGCTGACACAGATAGAATAAGAACGACGCACTTCTGCATCATTCATATGTTTACGAAAGGTAAGATACTGACCTGGAGCAAATCGGAATGTTGCTTGCAATTCTTCAGGCACTTCCAATGCTACCGATACACAATCTGCTGTTTCCGGGCGAACTTCTTTGACCTTTAATGAGTAAAATTTGGGAACCGACATGGAATGAAAATAACTTAAATATTAACAGAGTTGTAAAGGTATGAAAAATAGAGTTTAGTGTACCTATACGGGTTATACATTATATGCCTGTACATATAAGTAACCTGCTTTTAACACACAGTTCAGGTATTTACCCTGTACCTTTGTCAGGTATTTTCTACCCAACATTTTTTCTTATGAACATTGCACCACCCCCTTCCTCACAGGATTTTGGTTTTTATAACAGATATATATTCAAAGTAAAACAGCCCGATCTGATCAATGCTTTGAAAGACAACTGGAGAGACCTACAGAAATTATATAATAATCTAAGCCCAGAAATGCTTCAGTATCGTTACGATACCGGCAAATGGAATATGAAAGAAATCATACAACATTTGATAGATGCAGAACGCAATTTTTGCTATAGATCTATGCGTATTTCGCGTAAAGACACAACGCCTATTCCTATTTACGATATGGATAGTTTCATTGCTAATGCACATGTAGATTCTCGCGATATCGGTAGCTTGATGAAAGAACTGGAACTTGTGCGTTCACTCACTATCAATATGTTCGATGGCATGTATCCTGCCATGCTGGAACAAACAGGACCAGCCAGAGATGTAACGGTATCTGTACGTGCTATGGGATTTGCCATAGTTGGTCATGTAATGCACCATATGGACATCATTAAGGAACGTTACCTTACTGCTTTCAATACTATCAGCGGGGAATGATCAAGAGTGCATATTAAGTATCACCATCAGCGAACTTACTGATATCAGTATCCATAGCAATACACCCAGTACCAATGGCTTTACACCTACTGTTCTAAGTGCCTCTTTGGATAAGGTAGTACCTATGAAGAATAAGGTAAGTGTCAGACCTTTGGTAGCACCTATCATTATACCATGTGTGATGCTATTGAATACCTCTACTCCATTTGATGACAGAAATGTGGGCAAATAGGTATTCACTAATATGGCCAACAAAAAGTAAAAGATAAAATAAGGCCATTTGATCTTGGTATCCTTACTCTTGAATGCATATGCTGTTATAAGGCTCAATGGTATGATCCATAGTGCTCTTAATAATTTCACTGTAGTAGCTACTTTCAGAGCTTCTATGCTGTATTGCTTGGCTGCACCTACTACCGAGCTGGTATCGTGTATAGCTATGGCTGCCCATAAGCCAAAATTTTGATCGCTCAAATTGAAAAAATGCCCAATACCCGGGAATATCATCAAAGCTATTGCATTCAGTATAAATACGGTGCCCAATGCTACAGACATTTGATGTTCCTCTGCTTTGATAACTGGCGATACTGCTGCTATAGCTGCACCTCCGCAAATAGCAGTTCCGGATGATATCAGATAGGTTATCTTCTTATCTATACCAAAGGCCTTACCTATCAGTATCCCAGCAATAAGTGTTAATGAAATAGAACATATTGTAAATACCAGACCTTCTTTACCAGCTTGGGCCGCTTCTGTCATATTCAGTTTAAAACCAAGACCTACAATAGATACTTGTTGTAATATCTTAGAGAATTTGGCACTCGATTTTTTATATGGATTACCTAATGAAAGCGACAAAATAAGACCCATTAATAATGCAATGGGTGGCGTCACTTCGGGAATAGAACAAAAGAGGCTGAATGGCATTGCGCATATGATCGCAATGGTGATAACAATGATCTTTGAGATGGAACTGTTAGGCTGGGTAGTGGCCATTTAGATTTTTATATATTTTATATGGGTGCTTAAAATTATATTTTATTGCTGGTAATGCAAACATTATGTTTGAATTATGGCCTAAAAAGGAATATGAAAGAAAAATGGCAACAAAAAAGCGCAACTGATAAGTCGCGCTTCATATATACCACACCTAAAAAATATTAATGTTTCATTCTTTCCATTCTTGCTATAGCATTCCTTTCTGCTGATACTCTTTGGATAGATAGTTCAGAATTTGCTCCGTTTACTGTATTCCAAACCGCAACAGATTTCATTACCTGTACTCGACGTATCCTTACATCTATAGCTCTGTTACGTACCATTCGGCCTATAGAACCTTTCAGATCCACATTCAGAGAAATACTATTAGCTTTCCTATTCAGTTCCCAAGCAAGTGTTGCTGGTTTGTAAGCGGTGTTAGCATTTAGTTTTAGGTACATGTTTGCTGTGTTTGTTGATACAAATGTAGATGCGGAAATGGGCCACAGCAAATATTTTGGCCTGATTAGGAATTCGATAACTTGCTATTAGTAAGTCAATAACATACGTTGTGCGCTTGTTAATGCCTTGCATCTGAAACAGAGAATTATTTGCTTATTTGAATTTTCAATCGTAATATTGCAATGAATAGATAGATATGGGAGCTACGAAAACAGACCTTTTTACAAAAGAGCAGAATGATTTGGCAGTTTTGGCCAAGGCTATTGCCCATCCGGCACGTATTGCCATTATCCAAATAATGGTAAGAACCAATGCTTGTATCTGTGGCGATCTGGTAGAGGAGCTGGGTTTGGCACAACCCACTATCTCACAACACCTAAAAGAACTAAAGAATGCAGGATTGATACAAGGTACTGTAGAGGGAACCAGCGTTTGTTATTGTATCAACCCAATTACCTGGAACCAATTCAAGGAAGAATTAGCAGTTTTATTCAGTTATGAACCAAAGAAAACAGACAAATCTTGTTGTTAAAAAAACATAATCAAAATGGAAACGAAAACAGATAGTGAACTGAAGGAAATAGTAAGACTCAAGTACGAAGAAATAGCCTTACAGGATAAAGAAACAAACATGTCTTCTTGCTGTGGTTCCGGTTGTTGTAGTACAGAGGTATACAACATCATGAGTGACGACTATACTCAACTGGATGGCTACAATGCAGATGCAGACTTGGGTTTAGGTTGTGGTTTGCCTACAGAGTTCGCACATATAAAAGCTGGTGATACCGTTGTAGATCTGGGTAGTGGTGCTGGAAATGATTGTTTTATTGCACGTGCTATAGCCGGTGAAAAAGGCAAGGTAATAGGTATAGATTTTACCCAAGCTATGATAGATAAAGCAAGGGCAAATGCTGATAAATTAGGGTATAACAATGTAGAGTTTCGTTTTGGGGACATAGAGAAGATACCTATCACAGCTAATGTTGCAGATGTAATTGTGAGTAATTGTGTACTGAATCTGGTACCTGATAAGGACAATGTATTAAAAGAAATATTCCGTGTATTAAAACCCGGGGGACACTTTAGTATATCTGATGTAGTATTGGTGGGCACACTACCTGAAAGTTTGTTACACGCAGCTGAAATGTATGCCGGTTGTATATCCGGCGCTATACAAAAGGACACGTATCTCAGCCTGATACAAAATAATGGATTCAAGAACATGACCTTACAGAAAGAAAAGGCGATCATTATACCTGATGATATTTTGAGTACATACTTGTCATCAGAACAGTTAGATCAATTCAAAAGATCTAGTATCGGTATTTTTAGCATTACAGTATTTGCAGAGAAACCCGCTGCTTGCTGCGAACCAGGTTGTTGCTCATGAGAAAATATATAGCTGAACTATTAGGCACCTATGCTTTGGTATTTGCAGGTACCGGAGCCATAATCATTAATCAGGAGACAAATGGCACTATAACTCATATGGGTATAGCCATTACATTTGGCCTTGTGGTTATGAGTATGATCTATACTTTTGGTAATATCTCAGGTGCACATTTGAATCCTGCCGTAAGTATAGCATTTACTATGGCAAAACGTTTCCCCGCAAAACTGTTAGTACTATATATAGGTAGTCAACTAATTGGTGCATTGTTAGCCAGCCTTACCCTGAAATTCCTATTCCCACACAATAGCATGTTAGGGTCTACAATGCCATCCGGTAGTGATATGCAATCCTTTATACTGGAAGTAATACTCACTTTTTTTCTTATGCTGGTCATCTTTAATGTTGCGCATGGCAGTAAGGAACAAGGCATGTTCGCAGGTATAGCTATTGGCGCTGTTGTAGCTTTAGAGGCCTTGTTTGCAGGCCCAGTTTGTGGTGCCTCTATGAACCCTGCACGCTCTTTTAGTCCCGCCATTGTAAGTGGGCATATGAACTCATTATGGATTTATTTAGTTGCTCCCATTATAGGAGCAGTAATGGCTATTCCTGTTTTTAATTTTATTAAAGAACCATCATGAAAAATGTACTTTTTGTTTGTGTAGAAAATAGCAATAGAAGCCAGATGGCACAAGCTTTTGCTACCATATATGGTGGCACAGATGTAAATGCTTACAGTGCCGGTTCCCGCCCTTCAGGCAAAATCAATCCAAAAGCCATTGCTGCCATGAAGGAACTGCACTATGATTTGTCTTCTCATCAATCCAAATCATTGGATGATCTTCCAAACATAACTTTTGAATATGCCATTACTATGGGTTGCGGCGATGTCTGCCCATTTGTTCATGCCAATAACAGACTGGATTGGAATATCCCTGATCCTAGAGATATGAATGAAACTGAATTCAGAGAAGTTCGCGATTTAATACGCGACAAAGTGAAGGCCCTATTACATTTACAC
>JBAWXE010000043.1:0-21455 GCA_037144255.1 Bacteroidota bacterium
CGCGACCTCCGCCGTGACAGGGCGGCATTCTAACCAACTGAACTACCGATCCATTGGTGTTGATTGGGGTGCAAATATAAATTCAATTTCGTGAATTCTGCAAATCTTCTTAAAAAAAAACCAAAGAGCCCATTTAGCAAGGCTTTCAGCCTATTACACATAAGCATTTTTACACAAATACAGCTCATATAATGTTATATCAAAAACTGATACAGGCGTAATCCACAAAGCAAGGTTTTTTCCCCCATATGTACATCAGGTCTGCCTAATACTTTACTTTTGCAGACTAAACACTTGTTATGCAATTTCTGGATTTTGAAAAGCCTTTGGAAGATCTATACGCGCAGATGACCAAAATGAAGGAAATGTCGGCCAAGAATAATGTGGATGTTACCGGCACTGTTCGCGAACTGGAAGCCTCTATTGAAAAAACACGTGCCCGTATATACGAACACCTTAGCCCTTGGCAACGTGTACAACTCAGCCGTCACCCAGATCGTCCTTACACTTTATACTATATAGAAAAGATATTTACCCACTTCAACGAGCTATATGGCGACCGTCAGGTAAAAGACGACAAAGCCATTATAGGTGGTATGGCAGAGCTGGATGGACATCCTGTAATGGTAATAGGCCATCAGAAAGGTATCAATACTAAAATGCGTCAGATGCGCAATTTCGGTATGGCCAATCCTGAGGGCTACCGCAAGGCTATGCGCCTGATGCATATGGCCGAAAAATTCAATCGCCCTGTTATTACTCTTATAGATACTCCGGGTGCTTATCCGGGTCTGGAAGCCGAAGAGCGTGGACAGGCAGAAGCCATTGCCCGCAATCTGTTCGAAATGACCAACCTGAAAGTACCTGTTATTTGTATCATCATAGGCGAGGGTGCATCGGGTGGTGCATTGGGCATAGGTATAGGAGACAGAGTAATGATGCTGGAAAATACCTGGTACACTGTTATCTCTCCGGAGTCTTGCTCGTCTATATTATGGCGCAGCTGGAATTTCAAAGAGACAGCTGCAGAACAACTGAAGCTGACATCTGAGAATATGAATGATTTCGGCCTGATAGATGGTGTGATACCTGAGCCTGTAGGTGGTGCACATGCACGCCCCGAGGACATGGCAGAAACCATGAAACAGTACCTGATCAAAACCATTGCCGAACTGGAGAGAATAGACCCTGAGACTCGTGTAGAGCAACGTATAGAGAAATTCTCCAGAATGGGTTTCTACGAAGATGTAACAGAATAGTAAGCATCATTGATTTTAGAATATAGCATTTTATGGCACATCCTTTCAGCGGTACCGGTGTAGCATTGGTAACGCCTTTTCAGTACGATGAAAAAGTAGATTTTCCTGCACTGGAAAAACTCATCAACCATGTTATTAATAATGGGGTGAACTACTTAGTAGCGCTAGGCACTACTGCCGAAACCCCTACTCTTTCTTCTGCCGAAAAAGCAGCTGTACTGGATTTCATAGTTACCAAATGCAATGGACGAGTACCTGTAGTATGTGGTATAGGTGGCAACAACACTGCCGAAGTAGTGCGCGACCTGAAGACTTACAAATTGGATGGTGTAGCAGCTATACTGAGCGTAGCACCTTATTACAATAAGCCTACACAGGAAGGTATCTATCAGCATTTTCGTGCTATAGCCTATGCTACCAATAAGCCTATCATATTGTACAATGTACCCGGCCGTACTGTAACTAATATACTGCCTGCCACAGCACTACGCCTGGCCAATGAATTCAAACATATAGTAGCT
The DNA here is from genome assembly GCA_037144255.1 of Bacteroidota bacterium. Lineage (GTDB taxonomy): Bacteria > Bacteroidota > Bacteroidia > Chitinophagales > Chitinophagaceae > JBAWXE01. Next base: position 1,781 of record JBAWXE010000043.1, read on the forward strand.
ATCAAAGAGGCATCCGGCAATCTGGTACAGTGTATGGAATTGGTACAGAACAAACCTGCAGGTTTTGCCGTACTATCCGGCGATGATAATCTGGTATTACCTCAGATAGCAATAGGCATGGAGGGTGTGATATCTGTAGCTGCTAATAGTTTCCCTAAGGACTTTACCCATATGGTGAATGCGGCCCTTGAAGGCAACATTACAGAGGCTCGCCGCCTGCACTATAAGATGCTCAGTGCCATAGACCTGCTCTTTGTAGAGGGCAACCCAGCCGGTGTCAAAAGCTTCCTGAGTATACTGGGCATATGCAACAATATACTACGCCTGCCTTTAGTACCCGTAAGCGAGGCCACAGGGGCAAAGATCAAACACCTATTCCACAACATTTAGGGCATTTGTGTGTTATTTAGGTCTATATAGGCATTATTTAACACCTATTACCTCTATTTTACATAACTTTGCCAAAATTTTAAATAAAAAGAAAAATCATGAGTACAATGACCCGTTCTAAAATTGACTTTAAACTGCCTTATAAAGTGAAGGATATCAGCCTTGCTGAGTGGGGACGTAAAGAGATCCGTCTGGCTGAAGCTGAAATGCCGGGACTTATGGCTATCCGTGCCGAATATGGTCCTTCTCAACCACTGAAAGGTGCTCGTATCGCAGGTTGTCTGCACATGACCATACAGACTGCTGTGTTGATAGAAACATTGGTAGCATTAGGTGCCGAAGTGAAATGGAGCTCTTGCAATATATTCTCTACACAAGACCACGCCGCTGCTGCCATAGCTGCTGCAGGTATAGGTGTTTTTGCATGGAAAGGACAAAGCCTTACCGATGCTGACTGGTGTATAGAACAAACTTTATTCTTTGGTAGCGAAGATCGCCCTCTGAATATGATACTGGACGATGGTGGAGATCTGACCAATATCGTTTTCGATCATTACACAGAGCTCATCCAACACATCAAGGGATTGAGCGAAGAAACTACTACAGGTGTTCACCGTCTGTACGAGCGTATGGAGAAAGGTACATTACCTATCCCTGCTATCAACGTGAACGACTCTGTTACCAAATCTAAATTTGACAACAAATACGGTTGTAAAGAAAGTCTGGTAGATGCTATACGTCGTGCTACAGATATCATGATGGCCGGTAAAGTAGCTGTAGTAGGTGGTTATGGCGATGTGGGTAAAGGCTCTGCAGAATCTCTGCGTGGTGCAGGTGCTCGTGTCATCGTTACAGAGATCGATCCTATCTGCGCATTACAAGCAGCTATGGACGGTTTTGAAGTAAAGAAAATGATAGATGCAGTGAAAGAAGCTGATATCATCGTTACTGCTTCTGGTTGTCGCGACCTTATCACAGAAAAACATTTCCGTGCTATGAAGGACAAGGCTATCGTTTGTAATATCGGTCACTTCGATATCGAAATAGATATGGCTTGGATCAATAACGCATACGGATCTACTAAAGACACTATCAAGCCACAGGTAGATCTTTATAACATTGATGGTAAAGAAGTGATCGTATTGGCTGAGGGCCGTTTGGTGAACCTTGGTTGCGCAACAGGTCACCCTAGTTTTGTAATGAGCAACTCTTTCTCTAATCAGACATTGGCTCAGATAGAACTGTGGATGCACAGCAGCAAGTACGAGAACAAAGTATATGTACTGCCTAAACATCTGGATGAGAAAGTAGCTCGTCTGCACCTGGCTAAAATAGGTGTGGTACTGGAAGAACTGACAGATGCACAAGCAGAATACTTAGGACTGCCAAAAGCCGGTCCTTACAAACCTGAAATGTATCGTTACTAATACACATTACCTCTTAATAGCAAAAATGCCTCACATATCGTGGGGCATTTTTTTAATACTATATATTCGCACACATATAGGTATGCTTATTAAGACCGTCTTTCCTACCAAATAGTTGGGTAATACCTCATATAATAAGCTCATTAATGAGCCCTCTTCACAAAATCCTTGAAATAAGAGCAGGTGCTTACTGCTGTTTTATAAAATTTGGTATTGTTATAGCCCTGTTTTAGTTGTTTGAAATATGGGCTTTTGAATGTATAATAGTAAAACTGATCGCCAATTAAGGCATACGGCATACCTCCAAAATCAGCAGGGGGAGCTGTCCTCTTTTGCCAGCATTTAGAGGCCATATAGAGACAGCGTGCTTGCACTTCTTTATCTGTACTATTAGTAAATGCCAGCACATAGTATTTCTCAGGCTCTGATACTCCATAGTACTCCTGAATGAATGCCGGTAACATTCGCCTTTCAGGCGTTGCATAATAACCCATGTCGTCGGTATAAGACCTGTAATAAGCAAATGCATGATAGGCCTTGCCATAATAACTCATACTATATAAGCCGTTGGCATATTGATATGCACTGCGCCCGTCCTTCGGGTTTTTCCTTAACAGTTCTTGCAGTTCCATCATCTTTTGTGCAAACTGTAGCTTATTGTAGGTATTGGCAGAATCAGATCTGTTCCAGTCTTGCCCATCCAATAAGTGACTAACCAGAAAATCAGGTAAATGTGTTCTATTCAATATAGATGCAGGTACTTGTTTCAGCACATTCACCGCCGTAACAAAATCATGTAGTCGTATATACTTAGTGCCTTCCAGTTCATGCATATCATCTATAGTGTATTGGCTATTGACCGTCAGCCAATGCTCATAGGCTGTATGTGTCTTACTGATTTTAAAAGCCTCCACCTCTCTCAATTTTAATGGGGTCATGGAATCTAAAAAGGTTCCTGCATCCGATCCAAATGATAATTCATACTCATTTTGTCGCTCTTTATTATCTTCTAGGTTCTGCATTCTCGCTAGGCAGAAAATAGCCTTTACGGTATCGCCTTGATTCATGTAGGCAGGTGCCATCACATTATCTATCAGGTCATTATATACTTTCGCAAATCGTTTCTGTGTCTTAGCTCTCTTTTCTATCCATTGCAGCGATGGCAGCAATGCCGCTTCTGTGGTAGCTGTGATCTTTTTATCCTTACGAACTATATACAAGGCTTGTATTACATCATGCACATCATGTTCCATATCTGTCATTTTCTCAGCTGCTGCCAATTGTAGATACTCTTTGCAATGGTCCATATCAGCCAGCATCAGATAGATATATGCCGATGCTAGTCGCCAATAGGCTGTATGACCCGCTTCTTTATCATTACCTATCTTCTGTGCCAGTGCATTCATTTATTTCAGATAAGGGATGTTATTTGCTGTCATGACCCTTTCAAAACTATCTCTATTGGATATTACAGGGTATTGAAATGATGATGGCACAGGGCATTTACGATAGGCAATATTTTCCATATAAATTTTTTCTAATCTATTGATCTCGCGGGTCATAATGATATCCAGCCCCTTTACCTTTTTATCAAGTGTATACGCATGTTCCAATGACTCTATCCCCAGCTTACTATCCTCACCACCATAGTCATACAATCCCTTCATCAGATACAGTACTGCCTTTTCATGATCGTTCTTACACAAGTTCAATATTGGCTCTATCTCACCGCTTACAGCCCATTTGAAGCTGGTGTACACAGTTGTCTTCATTTCATCGCTGGCATCAAAAACCAAACTGTACAGATAAGCCGCTTCCGGCTTTTTACCTGTTTTATATAATGCTCCTGCCTTTAGCGACAAACAACGATAGTACATATAATTGTGCGGCATTTCTGTCATAAGCGAATCATACAACTTGATGGTTCTAGCATGATCATTATTATAAAATGACAAACGCAATATCTGGAATGCATACCTCAATTGGATAGACACTTGCTTGCAATTACTATATAGTTGTATTCCTTCCTGCAACTGTGACAGCATCACTATAGAATCACGTTTCTTAGTTTTCCAGCTATGCGCATTGTCATCATAATAATCGGTCTCTCCTAGTACATTAGGCTCACACCTCTTAGCATAGCTCAAATAACGACTTGCTTCTACATCCTTATGTGTAATCAGCCATTGAGTAAATGTATTTTGCTCCTCCTCTTTGTCTATATGCAGTGGTTCATTTTTGCTCAGATGCTGATATATATTCTCTACGCTTTTTTGCGAATATCTATATACAAAACTATCTACATCGCTTCGCAACACTGAGCTGTTTGCATACTCATACCAGGCTTGTTCATTAGGGTCAGGCACTTCATCAGGGTACGATTTCTTATAGTCATACCAATCACCATAATAATTTAATAACGATGTAAAATAGAAGGGTATAAAGGCAGGATCCTTATTAATATCATTCATAAAAAATGAAGTGTATTCATCATACGGATCTATCTCTCCTCCACAGGCTTGTACTATTTTTATAGCACCTGCTATGGATAGTAGACTAACGATAACAATCAATGATCGTTTCCAGTTCATGGTTTGTGTATTTACTTAAAATTAAACTATCACAATGAAAAAAAACAAGATTCAAACTCATATTCTTCACTTTACGGGTTGTAAAGGCAGCTATCGATTTCACATCGCTATAGGTCACTATTTCTGTACGTATCTTATCGCCTTTCTGTATATGGTACCCATGCCAGCTAGTATCTGCAGTACTTCTATACAGGTTCTCTTTTTCCTTTGCCAACCAATGTTCAGAAGCAATACTTTCTGTGGATACCTCTCTGAGTATGCCTTTATACTGCTGGCCGCGAAAGAGTACACACCAGCTGAATAATGGCAATGCTATATCCAATGGCAATGGGTATTTGTCTATATACCTCAGGTATTCTTTGGTATCGCTTACATCCAGTATAGAATTGTCATTACCGTATTTTTTCAGATTGCCCATATTATAGCACATCAGCAGTCCTTTTTCTACCGGTGGTATACCATTGCGCAGAGTATATTTGGCTTGGTATAGCCTGATAGTACAAGACAATGCCTTACCCTTAAAGAATGGACGTTCTTTCAATGCTTTCAGCAAAGCAAAATATACATCCTTAGTAGTACTATTCCAGTCACAGTCCATCTGTATCTCAGGTGGTACTATACTCATATTAGCACATAGCTCCTGCGCGTAGCTATTGATATTATCTGCCAGTGCAGGTATCTCAGCAGCTGTTAGGGTCTGTACTGTTTTTTGAGTGATAAAAATATCAGGCACATATTCAAAGCCCGTATCTAAATGCCGGGCACTGAGTGGAGCCACAGGTATTATTTGCTTAGTAACTGCATCTCTATCTACATCAAACAGACGTAGATACATACGCTTGCAATGCAATGCCCTCAGCTTTTGCAATTCACTCTCGGTAGGTTTATATATGGTCTTCCAATAATAGAATGCAGGGATTACATCATGATGACTATGACAGGAACTAAATACCACCATCAATAAGATCAAATGAATAAGATGCCTACGCATATACTAATATACAAATGCTTGCCTGCTTGGCATAATACATCTCTTTGCTTCCTAGTAGAGATTTTCACCTTCAAAAAAGTGGATATCTTTTTTTGGAAACCCCTGTCGCAGAATCGTACCTTGCAGGGTTATCGGCTCTATCAGATCATCAATTCTACATCTTGATATATCGCCTATGTTCTAATGTTACATTGTAACCTAAATGTAACTTTTGAAACCTCGCAACATACTGATTATCAATCACTTAAACTTTCAACAAACCATAAAAAAATTTCAGAAAATGTAACCCTTGCTTCAAAAAGGTCATTATTTCAATCCCCAAGGGATTGCATATTTATAGAAAAAAAATCAATCCCCTCGTTGCCGTAGGTATCGCATATTCAAAAACTCAAAAGTTTCATTGTAATCCAAATGCGACCCTTAAAAATAAATTAAGCAGATTCGGGGAGTCCCGAACTCGTTTCGGGGTAACCTTTGAAATACCACAAACCCTTGATTATCAACCACTCAAATTACCCATGTAACCTTTAAAAAATTCCCAGGAGAATGTAACATTTGATTTTATCTACATGGGTCATTGAGGCATTCAACACATTCCACACATTGTCGCATTACCTACCTGATTGTGACACTCTTTTGACACTCCCTAGCCTGCCATCATATGCTATGACCACACTCAAAGTACCTTTATGGCAAATATTTTCATATGAAAAGGTTTTATACTTTATTAGGTCTTTTACTCCTGGCCTATTCCTCTGTTGCACAATCATGGTTATGGGGTCGCAGTGGTGGTAGTTCAGATTATCCCGGCTATCCGGAAACTGTGATAGATATGGCCACTGACAATAATGGCAATATATACCTGCTTGCTAATGTGCTACAGACAAATCTTAATATAGATGGGCATAGCAAAACAGGGTACGGCCTGCAGGATATGATGCTCTCCAGTTTTTCAGCTTCAGGTGTATATCGCTGGTCGAAGGTATTCGGTGGTTATACAAACGATATGCCTAAAGCATTACGTGCTGATTCTCTGGGGCATATATATGTAGCAGGTAGTATCTACTCTCCTAGCAATCCCCTGCTTACCGCAGTACACTTCGATGCGGATACTACATTGGCCAATAACTGCAAAAGGAATCTGTTTCTGATACAGTATGATACACTGGGCAATTACAAGTGGTTGCGCCTGCCTCAGCCCGACACTTTATCCCTTACCAACGCTGTAGATTCGTCTAAGACCATAGACATGAATGTAGACGCGGCGGGTAATGTATACTGGCTCTGTCAGCTGCCTGCAGGCGGTTTTGCCGATGGTTCTTTTACAGTACCCGGCACCGGCCTGTATATGCTCAAGTACGATAAATCGGGTGTTTTCAAACTCAGTTTCCCATTACAAATGACAGCTACAGGCTCAGTGCTCGATAACATACATATGCAGCGCGACCCACTCACAGGCAGGTTCTATTTGGCAGGTGGACTTACAGGTGGCTCCATACAGTTTCTGGGCAATCCTGTAGCTCATCCTACGTTCCTAGCCACATTAGATAGTACCGGCAATTTCCTATGGAAGAAAGAGGGCAAAGCATATACCGCATATGGTGGTTGCTCAGGTCGCCCAGCTATAGACTCTGCATGCAATATCTATCTTACAGGTACGACTTCACTTTGGGATAGCCTGAATGGGCAAGCTCTCAGCGATTCTATAGCCGGGCCTTTCGTAATTAAGATGGACTCCGCAGGACATAATGTCTGGACTGTACATCCCACTGTGAACTATACCACTTTTGGTAATGCCCTTACATTATTGTCAAACACTCAGCTGGTAATGACAGGAGCTTATGCCGGCCTGCTGCGTTGGACGGGCTATACACCTGCCTTGTACCATTCTCCCGGCCTAGGTTTTGGAGTCTTCTTCACACACTTCAATGCACTTACAGGTGCAGTAATAGGTATGGATTCCTTGTCGGGTGATCTTGGCTATAATTCGTATCCTGCATCTATAGAAGCAGACCATAAAGGTGGCTTCTTTATAGGTGGGCAATTTGAAGACATCATTAATGTAGCCGGCGATATGTTGCAAACCACCGGTGGCGAAACCGATTTCTTTGTAGCTAAATATTGCTATGCCAATTGCAGCATTGCACCTAGCAGTATAGACCATACGCCTATAGCAGCAGCCAATACTCTCAGCATATATCCTAACCCTGCTATTGGAGTACTGCATATAGATGCTGTAACAGACAACACTAGCTATAGGTTATATAGTATAGTAGGCTGTACACTGCAATCAGGTAGTTTGCATACAGGCAACAACATGCTGAATGTGCAAGATATACCTGCCGGTATCTATCTGCTGGAAATGACTGACATCAATGGCAACAGGCATATCAGCAGGATAGTGAAGGAGTAAAGCAACAGCTGCAAAGCCAATAAGCAGACATCCCGCTTCGTAATAGCTATGGCCTATTTCGTCATGGTCTGTTTACTATATTCAATAAAAGGTATTAGATTCATTATCTAATCTGAAAGATCTATGAATCGGCTACCCCTTTGCAAACTGTCAGTTACACTGGTATTGCTACTGCTTTGCAGTAGTGTATATGCGCAAAGCAATACCATCTGGACCAAACGTGTTACACGTACTATCAATATACAGATACCCAGAGATACACTGAAGCGACATATAAAAGACAAGAGCACTGATACCACTCTTATAGAACTGATCATTAAAGGTTTATATGCAGGGCAGATGAAGGCCTATCAGGGTTCGGACTATACGCTGTCTAGTGTACACTCTTTGCAAGACCTGACGGATATGTTTGAAGGCAAAAGTGATACCATATTCATCATTGACCCTAAGACCGGTAAAGAGCTTAAGAAGGTAACGCGCCGAGATTTCAATCCAGAGGCAATAACCCAATTCCGTATCATGGAAGATTGGGAGTTTAACCCAATGATAGGATGGACAGTAGTACAGATGGTAGCTATAGCACCACTGGTAGATGTATATAATCAGGATGGCAGCTTGCGCGCCCACAAAGCCCTGTTCTGGCTAAAGTATGCTGACGTTGCGTCTATAATAAGCAGATATAATACCATACGTATCAGACAAAACCTGCCGCAGTATGCCTTGCAAAGACTGATATGGAATGACTACTTCCTGCACGAAGGCAAGCCCAACAACCCACCACCTGATGCCAAAGTATACACACAGCGTGCTACCCGCCTACTGAATATACAACTGCCTGAAGATACTGTAACACACCATCTGCAAGATGCAAGTACAGACACAACACTACTAGAGATGCTCATGCGCTCTATGCTCAAAGGTGGCATCTCCACTTATACAGGCAATGATGTAACACTCACAAGTAAACTAACAGATCAGGCAGTACAGGCAATGGTACAAGGCCCATTGGACACAATAGAAGTAGAAGACCCTGTAACCGCTCAGAGGATAATGAAGACATACCGTCGTAATATCAACTATGAATCTGTAGAGCGCTATAGACTTATAGAGGACTGGGCGATGAATAGCAGTATTGGTAGAACAGAGATACAGATAGCAGCTATGGCACCTATGCTGGAGAACGATGCTCAGACAGGCAGACAACAAGCTTTCAGCCCAATGTTCTGGCTAAAGTTCCAAGATCTGCAAGGCGTACTAAACGAATACCAACAAAGCAGGAACAAGATGGGCAGACCTGAGAACACTATAGGCCGCCTGATATGGGATGATTACTTTATCAACGAGACCAAGCCTAAAGTAATGCAGACTAAGTAAACTATGGTTTCAGGTATAAGTAAGCAGATACCTGCACTATGATACCCAATATGTAACCCAGCCATATCTCGCTGGCGGTATGTGCTCTTAGCAACATACGTGCTGTGCCTATAAGCCCTGCTATTACTATGCCCACCAGTAATGGGATCCACATATTGATGGTGTTGTGCATGAGCAGTACTATCATCATACCCAGCATGCCACCTGCACCCGCAGTATGCATACTTACCTTAAAGAATATAGTAACCATGAACACCACTATCACACCCCAGAAACAACCTAAGCTAAGCACGTGTAGTATCAAAGGCACATTTGGTACATTACCCAATACATGATTCACCCAGAAGTAGAATATCATAATGGCCAGCAGAGGTATGATACGATCTTTGGGTGTGTGTAGCTGTATACTCTCTATAAAGCCCAAGGCCTTCATTAACAGTATACTGAATACAGGGAAGAACAAAGTAGTAATGCCAATGCTCAGCAGCCACATGTTCATTTGTTTGGCAGTTAAGCCGGCAAAGCTGGCCGCATCCAGTTTGAACAATACGAATGCCATGAATGTAGGCAGTAGCACAGGATGGCATATTACAGAGACCACATTGGCCAGAAAGCGTAATATCTTAGAGTCTGTCCCACCTTTGGGTGCTAGCGTAGCAGCCTGTTGTTGTATATCGTTGTTCATTTATGCGTCTAATATAGGTGATAACCATTTGGTCATATCGGCAATGCTCATGCCCTTGCGTTGTGCGTAGTCCTCCAGTTGGTCGGGCATGATCTTCCCGATACCAAAGTAAGTACTCTGCGGATGACTGAAGTACCAGCCGCACACAGCAGCACCAGGGTACATAGCCAAAGACTCTGTAAGTGTGATGCCCGCTTCATGCTTAGCATTCAGCAAATCGAACAGTTTATATTTCTCAGTATGATCGGGGCAAGCAGGATAACCAGGAGCAGGGCGAATACCTTGATACTCTTCCTTCACCAGTTCTGATACGGCCAGTTCTTCACCCTTAGCATATGCCCAGAACTCTTTACGCACACGTACATGCAATACCTCTGCAAAAGCCTCGGCCAACCTATCAGCTAATGCCTGCAACATGATCTTGTTATAGTCATCGTGCTGCGCAGCAAAGCGTTGCAAGTGCTCTTCTATACCATGTATGCTTACTGCAAATGCACCCATATAGTCCTTGCCATGTGGGTTGATAAAGTCGGCCAGAGAGAACTCAGGTTGCCCTTGAGCCTTCTTGATCTGTTGTCTGAGGAACTCCAGATGACAAAGCTCCTTACCAGCATCATCTTTCAATATGATAGTATCCGGGGCTGTTCTTTGTGTCTCCCAGAAACCTAGTACACCCTTAGCTGTAAGCCAATGTTCTGTTATTACTTTATCCAACAAAGCATTAGCATCGTTATAGAGTTTTGTAGCCTCTGCACCTGCATGTGCATCGCTGAGTATATCGGGAAACTTGCCACGCATCTCCCATGCAATGAAGAAAGGCCCCCAGTCTATATACTGTCTGATCTCCGCCATGTCATAGTCTGCAAACACCTTTCTACCTGTGAATGTAGGTAAAGGTGCTACAAAACCGGTCCAGTCAATCTGCATACCTTGCTTCTGAGCCTCAGCAAAAGGTAAGTACTCCTTAGCGGAGCGCTTACTTGCAAAATCTTCGCGCAGCTTGTTGTATTCATTATATATACCTGATAGATATTCAGGCTTGTGTTCTTTATTCAATAGTGTGCCCGCAGCGGTAACACTACGGCTGGCATCCAGTATATGCACTACTCCTTCGTTATACTCAGGTGCTATCTTAACAGCAGTGTGCATACGAGATGTAGTAGCACCCCCTATCATCAGAGGTTGTGTCATGCCACGGCGCTTCATTTCCTTGGCAACATGTACCATCTCATCCAGCGAAGGAGTGATAAGCCCACTGAGGCCAATGATGTCTACATTTTCTTTCTGTGCGGTATCTAATATCTTATCAGCAGGTACCATTACACCCAAGTCTATCACATCATAACCATTGCAACCTAATACCACAGCTACTATGTTCTTACCTATATCATGTACGTCGCCCTTTACAGTAGCCATTAATATCTTAGCAGCACCGGCAGACTCTTCGTTGATAGTACCCGCTTCTATATGTGCCAAACGACGAGTCTCCTTTTCTGCTTCTATATATGGAGTAAGTACAGCTACACTCTTCTTCATCACACGAGCACTCTTTACTACCTGTGGCAAGAACATCCTACCGGAACCAAACAGATCGCCCACCACATTCATACCATCCATTAGAGGGCCTTCTATCACATCCAAAGGGCGAGGGTATTTTTGCCTAGCCTCTTCTGTATCCTGATCTATAAAGTCTGTAATACCATTTACCAAAGCATGCTTCAAACGTTCTTCTACCGATGCGGCGCGCCAGGCATCATCTACTTTTTCTACTTTACCCTTGGCCTTTACCGTTTCTGCAAAAGAGACCAAACGCTCTGTAGCATCTGATCTGCGGTTCAGTATCACATCCTCGCAAAGGTCTCTGAGAGATGGTTCTATCTCATCGTACACCTGTAATGCACCCGCATTCACAATACCCATATCCATACCAGCTTTGATAGCATGATACAGAAACACACTATGCATAGCCTCGCGAACAGCATCGTTACCTCTAAAGGAGAAAGACACATTGCTGACACCACCACTTACTTTGGTCAGTGGCATCCTCTGTTTGATAATGCGTGTAGCCTCGATAAAATCTACACTGTAATTATTATGTTCCTCGATACCGGTAGCTACTGCAAAAATATTGGGATCGAAGATGATGTCCTCCGGATGAAAGCCCACCTGTTCTGTAAGAATCTTATAGGCACGCACGCATATATCTACACGACGTTGCAGAGAATCTGCCTGTCCATTCTCATCAAAAGCCATTACAATAACAGAAGCACCAAAGCTGCGACAAATAAATGCCTGCTCTATAAACTTCTGTTCACCTTCCTTTAATGAAATGGAATTTACTATGCACTTACCCTGAATACATTTCAAGCCAGCCTCTATGATAGCGAACTTAGAAGAATCTAGCATGATAGGTATACGTGCAATATCCGGTTCGCTCTGTACCAGATTCACAAAGGTGGTCATAGCATATACACCATCCAGCAATGCGTCATCCATATTGATGTCCAGTATCTGTGCACCACTTTCTACCTGCTGACGAGCTACAGAAAGTGCTTCTTCATATTTATTTTCTTTGATAAGGCGCGCAAACTTCTTAGACCCTGTAACATTAGTACGTTCACCAACATTTACAAAGTTGGTTTCCGGACGAACTATAAGAGGTTCTAAGCCGCTGAGGCGAAGAAAAGGTTTAATATTAGACATTAGTACGAGCTGTATTCAAAACGATGGCAAAGTTATAAAGTTATACCTATATATAGTGCGATAAATACCAATAGATATTGCCTAAGCTGGGAATTGTGTAAGCTTTTATTGGAATGATGCAAATCTTAGTGGCCTAGCATTTGTGAATACTCTAATGCTTGGTGTACCTTTGTAGGATAATAGATTCTGAACATATTGTATGTTTTTAGAATTACAAGGTTCTTTGTTTATCACCATTAAAATTCAATAGTATGAAAAAAACATTATTAGCAGTTATGCTGTTATTATCACTAACAAATGTAAAGAGTTATGCCCAACAAGAATTTGGAAACACACTGAATCTGGGTGCAGGAATAGGATATGGTGGGGCCTTCATTTTACATGGCAATTATGAGTTTCAGGTAGCCAAGAGTTTTACTATAGCACCGTTTGTAACGTTCATTTCTTATAGCAACAATCCTTACTACTCTAATTTGTATTATCATGAAATCATTATACCGATAGGAGCAAAGGGCAGTTATTATTTCGATGATCTGTTAGACCTAAATACCAATTGGGATCTTTATGCAGCTGCGTCAATAGGATTTGCTATCAGAAATGTGACCTATGATAATGGTTATGTTGGCGACAAGAATTCATACCTGTACAGCAGCCCCTTATTCTTAGATCTGCATGTAGGGGCTGAATACCATATCAGTAGCAAGATCGGTGCTTTTCTGGACCTATCGACAGGTATATCAACCATTGGTATTGCTATACATGGTACAGGGCACCATGGTGGTCATCATACAGATGCTACACAGAAATAGTTTTTACTTATCTTAGCATTCTATGTATAAAGATCTAGTAATTACAAGAAGCATTGAGATCAATGCCGACATAGCAACAGTATGGGATGCTCTTATCAATCCCCTTATTGTCAAGAAATATTTCTATGGCACTACAGTAGTATCTGACTGGAAACCAGGTAGCACAATAGTATATACAGGAATATGGGAAGGCAAGCCTTATGCTGATAAAGGCAATGTACTGGCAATAGAGCCTGAGAAAAGTTTGAAATTCAACTACTGGAGTAATTTTTCAGGCATAGAAGATAAAATAGAGAACTACTCAGTAATAGACTATGAAATAAGTACAGTAAATGGCATGACAAGAATGACAGTTACCCAAACCAATATCACCACTGAGGCCATGGCACAACATGCAGGCACAGGATGGGAAACAGTACTAGAGAATCTTAAAAAACTATTGGAAGCTGAATAAGACTATTTATTAGCCACAGCCTTTACAATATCTAATTCTACAGAGTGGGTACCTTTTACGTGCCCACTCTTTATTTTAAAAGAATTGCTTGAATTAGGCTTTACCACATCGTTGATGGTCTCTTTTTGTTTTTCTATAACAGAGCCATCTTTATCTAAATAGACCACTTGCACCACTACATCTTTATAGGCAACCAAAGTAGCATGATTGGTGATGTCGCCTTCTACCACAGTTTGATTTATGAGATTATTGCGAGTAGAACCTGTGATCTTCAGAAACTCTAAAGGATTGCCTCTTTCCATATCTTCCAGCGACATTTTTTTCTCCTCGTACTTAGCAGAAGGGCGTTGTTTATTAGCCGAATCGCAAGATGCCAGTGTAAGCGATACTACCAGTATTACTATGATGTGTTTCATAACCCAAATTTATTGAAACTTATAATAAAGCTAACATACTATCGATCAGCTATTTGTTATTTATTGATAAGGCTCAGGAATTCCAGCTCAGTCAAAATACTGACTGTACCCAATTTCTTGGCCTTTTCCAGTTTAGAGCCTGCATCCTCACCTACTACCAGATAATTGAGCTTACTGCTAACACCACTAAGCAAAGCACCACCCTTAGCCTCTACCATCGCTTCAGCATCGCTACGTTTGAACCGGCTAAGCGTACCTGTAAAGAGAAATGTTTTACCTGACAGCTCACCTTCAGGTTGGTTACTACCTTTTTGTTGGTTAGTGAGGTTGACACCTTCTTGCTCCAGCAGTTCCAATATGTGCCTGTTCTCCTGAGAATGGAAGAAATGTGCTACCGAAGTAGCTACTTTAGGGCCAACGTCATCCAATGTGCAAAGTTTTTCAATATCCCAATCGTACAGCTCTGTAAGATGCCCTACTGCGCTTGCGAGGGTTTTGGCGGTGGTCTCGCCTACAAAGCGAATACCTAAACCATAAATAAGACGATATAAAGGTTGTTGTTTAGAATTCTCTATGGCTTGTTGCAGATTACCGATAGACTTCTGACCAAAACCATCTAAAGTGCGGATCTTATCCCAATCGAGATGGTATATATCAGGGATGTGTTTGAGAATACCCAGATCGAAGAATTTGCGGACATTGGAATCTCCGAAGCTGCGAATATCCATAGCGTCTTTGCTGGCATAGTGAATGATACGCTCTACTACCTGTACCGGGCAATTGATATTGATACAACGCCAGGCAGCTTCTTCTGCTTGTTTCTCTAATGCTTCGGCACAAGCAGGGCAATGAGAAGGGAAAACGATCTTAGTTTCCTCACCTGTACGTAGTTCGGTTAGAGGTTTTACTATATAGGGTATGACATCGCCGGCTCTTTCTACTATTACCGTATCGCCAATATGCAGATCTTTTTCGCGTACTACATCTTCATTGAATAAAGAGATGGAACTAACAGTAACACCACCGATAGGCACAGGATCGATCTTAGCAACTGGTGTGATGGCACCAGTGCGCCCTACCTGGAACTCTACTCTACGCAATGTACTGGTAGCCTGACGAGCCTTAAATTTATATGCAACTGCCCAGCGAGGATGATGAGAAGTCATACCCATCTTATCCTGCATATCTATACGGTTCACCTTTATCACTAAGCCATCTACTTCGAAAGGCAAGCCATCACGACGAGCTTCAAAATCGTGACAGAATGCAATTACGTTGTCTATACTATGAAACTTCTTCATCTCTTTGGCAGGAGTAGGGAAGCCTAACTGATAGAGCCACTGTATGGAATCGTAATGCGTAGCGAGTTGATTTGGACGTTCACCATCTTTGGCATAATAACTGATATTGTAAAGAATAGCTGTGAGTCTGCGTTTACTTACCTCACGAGGATCTAACATACGCAATGTACCAGATGCAGCATTACGAGGATTAGCCAAAGGGGACAGCCCCTCAGAAACACGCTGTTCGTTAAAGGCCGCGAATACATCTTTATGAATCACTACTTCGCCACGTATTTCTATCTGTGTGACATGGTCTTTAGTGAAAGAAGCAGCAAGAGGAATAGCTCTTATCTGACGGATGTTGGTAGTAATTTCTTCGCCCATTACCCCATCGCCACGGGTAGCACCACGCGTGAGTTTATCATGTTCGTATATCAGGGAAATACTAGCACCATCGTATTTAGGTTCAACACAATATTCGATATCATCAGTACCAGCGAACTCTTTGCACTTCCTATCCCAATCCAGCAGATCCTCTGCATTGTAAGTATTATCCAAGCTGAGCATAGGTACCAGATGGCTTACTGCAGGGAAACGTTCACTCATGCCTTTGGCTACACGCTGTGTAGGTGAATCTAAAGTAATGAGATCGGGATGTTGTTCTTCCAGATGTTTCAGTTTCTTGAAGAGCGTATCGTATTCAAAATCGGATAAAACAGGTTCGCTCTGTACATAGTACTTCCAGTCGGCATAGTTTATTACATCGCGTAAACTATAGAGTTCTAGCTGAAATTCTTCTAATGTTGTTGCTATTAAAAATTTGGCTTGTTCATACAAGCGCTTTTCATCATGGGGTGTGTACATAATGCAAAGAAAATATCACTTATTTATTTACCTAATAATTTTTCCGAGTCACCGGCACCTTCTCTTATCACAATGGGTTCGCCGGATGTAACATCTATAACCGTAGAAGCTATAATGCTACCTATACCTGAATCTATCACAATATCTACCATATTCTCAAACTGATCGTGCATCAATTCGGGATCGGTGTAATATTCTACTTCATTACCCATAGGTAATGATACACTCATAATAGGGTGCCCCAGCTCCCTTACAATCTCCTGACATATTTTATGATCGGGTACACGAATACCAACGGTATCCTTTTTTGTCTTCAGGTGTTTGGGCACTTGCTTACTAGCCTGTAAAATAAATGTAAAGGGGCCGGGTAATGCAGCTTTTAGCAATCTGAATGTGGGCGTATCAACACTTTTAGTATAATCGCTGAGGTGACTGAGGTCGTTACAAATAATAGAGAACTGTGCTTTCTTAGGGTCTATATTCTTGATTCGGGATATACGCTCCATGGCATTAGCATTGTATATATCGCAGCCCAAACCATAAATGGTATCGGTAGGATAAATGATCACCCCTCCTGCTTTCAGGCAGTCAACCACAGTTTTGATGTTGCGTGCTTGTGGATTATCGGGGTGAATATGTAGTAACATGAGTGTATTTATGCAAAGTTACGCATTACTTTTTGAGTGCTATTTGTATAAAATGTTTTAGTTCTTTGAAAAGCACACCGGCCTTCAACTCGGAAAAAACGACCCCTTCTCTGAGAGTTACCGGCAAAGGCAACAAAGTACAACCGGACTTCTCGGCCTTACGAATGGCCTCGATCTCAAAGAGGTAGCCATCTACCTTGCCGGATAACCAAATGTCCTTTACTTGTGCATTTAATCCTTTCAGACCACATTGAGTATCAGTGATCTGTAGTTCCATCAGTTTGGAGGTCATAGTTCTTAATCCTGATGATACCCATCTTCTGAACAAGGGAAGGCTCTTATGATATGCAGCATCTTTGATACCTATTACCACATCATATTGATCAAGTGCTTTGCGAACCTTCAAAAAGCTATCGTGAGTATATGGAAAATCAATATCTGTATATATGATGTGATCAGCCTGAGCCAAAGTCAATCCCTGTCTTAGTGCATAACCTTTGCCTTTGTTGTGTGAATACTGTATACTTTTGAAATTGGGTATAGCATCAGACAACAGTTTGATTTCAGAACTTAGGTCTTGTGAGGATCCATCATTCACTAATATGACCTCTACATCCTGTATATCCTTCTGAATAAGTGCCACATTTGCCAATACCCTATCTGTCCAACCTGAAGCCGGATCGTAGCAAGGTAATATGACACTTAATATGGTACCCATTATTTAGTTGTATTGTTTAGGATTTGGCTAATACTTTCTTTGGCTGTGTGTAATCTTTCATGTTCCCCACCACGAATATCTACCCAAGGGAGGCCACTATTCTGCACTATATCTCTGTATATGTTGTAAAAATATTTTCTCATAGTAGTATCAGGGTGTTCGCGCTGAGGATCGTAGGACCATTCGATATCAATATAAGTGAGCAAATACATATCGTACTTACGTTGTGCTATCTGCTCTAATATCCAAGGATGACAGCGATGGTATTTATGCTCGCTCCATACTTTCAATACGTGCAAGTCTGTATCGCATATGAGGTAAGCATCAGCATTCTTGATCAATATATCTTCTTGTGCCATCTGCCCTTGAGCCATTAACAAGAGGTCATTCTCTACATATTCTCTTTGCAATGTTTCGAGATAAGAGCGGGCATATTCAGGCACCCATACTGTGTGCAACTCAGCAGCAAGAGTTTTGCTGAGTGTGCTTTTCCCTGTAGATTCGGGACCGATGATGGCTATTTTACGAATGCTCAAGAGCTCTTTATTTTTTTATGATGCGTGTGTAACCACTGATTTACTTTATAAGACAACAATGCTGAGCCAGTACCAATAATAGCTCCAGCCAATACATCTGTTGGGTAGTGCATACCTAAATACATTCTGGAATATGCTACTATGCTTGCCCATGCGTATGCGGGAGCTATAATATACCAACGAGGATATTGCATAGTAAGCGCAGTGGCAGTCTCAAATGCAAAAGAAGTATGACCTGAAGGAAAGGAAGGATCAGTATCGTGCTGGTAAGGGTTGATATCTAAATAGGATGAGTATGGCCTATGGCGATGTACTGCATATTTGAGTCCAAAAGTCACAACAGTATTCAGCCCTATGCCCATAACGTTTTGCCATGCGAAACGTACGGTAGAAGAATCGTGCTGAGAGTATCCGTATATTAATTGCGCAATAGGAATAGTACTTGCTATAGGATATACACTATTGGTAAGGCCAACCATGATATGATCTGCGGAAGTTGTTCTGTATTTGTTTATAGACCGTAACCAATCAATATCTCGGTTTTGGGCAGTGCTATTATAAACGCCCAAAAGCAGACAAGCCAGCATGAGGCAAATCATTATGCCCTTTCGGTGATTTGAATTTGATATTTTTTTTTCCATTCGTAGTAGCCAAAAATAGCCACAATAAACAGAAATAAGGTAAGGCAAGATGTAAGAGGCAGTTTTTTATATATCTGTAATGGTATGGCGAAAAGATTGGAGATATTCAATAAAATCCAATTCTCTACCTTACGTTTGGCCAAAAGCCACATACCTGCCCAAGCAGTGGCAGATACCCAGGCATCCCATAAAGGCACTGTAGAATCAGTATAATGGCGCAATACTATATATAAAATAGCCCAGCTAGCAGCTACAATGGCAGTAGTGAGCCACCAATCGCGAGGAGAATTATGGGTAATAGGTATAGGTGCATGTTCCTTTCGCTTCACCCATAATAGCCAACCATATATACTCATTATGAGATAGTAGACATTCAAAACTGATTCGGCATACAAATGGACAGCTGCCATCAGATATATATACAAAGCAGTACTAATAATGCCTGCAGGATATAGCCATACACTATTGCGCCAAGCCAGTAGCACCTCTGCAATGGCCAAAACAACTGCTATCCACTCCCAAAAGGAGGTCTCTTTTATTTGACCAATAAATAATATGACCCAGTCTTGAATGCCCATTTGGTACCAAAAGTAAAAGCAAACTGAGATATAGCACCACTAATACATGATATTCTTTGGAAAATTCAGGATTAGTGCTATTTTTGCACTCCCAAAACCGAAAGGATGGTGCGGTAGCTCAGTCGGTAGAGCAAAGGACTGAAAATCCTTGTGTC
>JBAWXE010000044.1:0-21258 GCA_037144255.1 Bacteroidota bacterium
CTTGCAGGGTTATGATAGAAAAGTATATGAGCAGGAAATGGACAATCTGAAAAAGCAGATCATAAGAGTTCCTGACCTGCAAATAATAGCTACGGATTATAGCGAAGTAGCCATTTCCAATGCACGTAAGAATGCCATAGCAGCAGGTGTGGAACGAATGATCACTTTTGCGAAATGTGATTTTGCCGATACTGAAGTGCCACAAGGTAAGGCTGGCATTATGATAGTAAATCCTGAGTATGGAGAGAGATTAGGTGAAGTAAGCGAACTGGAAGCTACTTATGGTCGTATTGGTGATTTTATGAAACAGAAATGCAGAGGTTATTTCGGATATATATTCACAGGTAATCTAGACCTTGCTAAGAAAATAGGACTAAAGGCCAAACGCCGTATAGAATTCTATACTAGTACTATAGACTGCCGCCTACTGGAATACGAACTATACGAAGGTA
This sequence comes from Bacteroidota bacterium, assembly GCA_037144255.1. Classification (GTDB taxonomy): domain Bacteria; phylum Bacteroidota; class Bacteroidia; order Chitinophagales; family Chitinophagaceae; genus JBAWXE01. Next base: position 453 of record JBAWXE010000044.1, read on the forward strand.
CACGAAGGGCGCCTAAGGAAGCCGAACCGGAAGCAACTCAGTAAAGTATACCAGATGGTTTATAATGTGCCTCAATATAGGCTATTGCTTGTTCCTGAGTAAGTACAGCGAAATTTCTGTAACGATGGTGCACATCTATGATCTCGTCAATAGCTAAACGTACTAGGTCTTGATTCTCCCAAGTGTTCAGGTCAACAATAACAGTAGCAAGACATCCCTTCTTGTAAGCTATTTGTCCTAATACATGTACCAATGTATTACGTACACGGGCTGTTTTATCATGTTGCAATTCGCGTAATAATGGTAGTATATCCTGTGGGTGGGTACGTCCACGTAATTCTATACCATGGCATATCTCTCGGCGTATTTCCTTGTCAGTATGGTGTAGGTACTTATGGCTCCATTGTAAAATGGGTTGTGGGTTCTTTTCTCCCATTTTCTTGATAGAACCTATTACTGCATTGCGCACAGAATGATGTTCATCAAAAAGGCCTATATCAAAAAAATGTTCTACTACAGCAAAGTCTGTTTTGCCAATTTCCCCTGCTGCATTGATGGTGGTTTGTCTGATCTTGCAGTCAGTATCTTTTAGCAATTCATCTAATACAAGGATGATACGCTTCAATAATGCCTTATTGTTCTTGTATATCTTACCTATGGCTAAGTAAGCAGTCTTACGGATATAAGTATCCTCATCAGCAAAGTAGTGTAGCGAATGTTTCAGGCTACCTGCAGTTAGTTCTTGTAATATAGTATAATGAATATGATCTACGAGTACAGTACGATCATTCTTTGAAAGGTCGTAAAAGGCCATTATTTTGCCATTATACGTACTTCCACTCTTCTATTCATCTCTTCGTCAGCAGGTGTTTTCTCATCAGTAAGTGGTTTCGTATGTGCAAGGCCTATAAAGGTCATGCGCTCTGCTTTGATTCCTTTACCTACCAAGAAATCAAATACGGCCTTTGCTCTGTTAAGAGAAAGCTTATATTCTCTGGTGTCGTAATCGTAACCATCTTGGTCATTTACCTGACAACAGATATGTCCTTCTAATTGTATCTTGGTTTTCTTATGCTTCTGCATATAAGCAAACAGACTTTCCAGTTCAGATGCAGATTCTGGTAAGAAGGCATGACTGCCTGGTGCAAAATTGATATTCTTCAGTCGGGCTGTTTCGTTTGTTTTCACATTACCCAGATCTACTTTTTTATCTATAGTTATTTCCACACGACGATCTTCTACATAGCCAATATGTTCTGTACGGGCAGGTTTGTCTATTTTACCTTTACCCACACATACAGTGATACTTTTTGCTGGTACACCAGCTTTTATCAGGTATTTTTTCACATTCTGGGCACGTAGCAATGATATAGAATCATTATGACCGAGTGTGCCCAGATAGTCTGCATAACCGTATAAGGTCACATCATCATTCTTAGTTACTTTTTTCGCTTTTAGCAAAGAATCGATGGTATGCATGGCACCTGCATTCAGCGATGGTACATTCAGATCAAAGAATACTTTGGCTCCTGTCTTTTGTTGCGCTATGGCAGAGAAAGAGCAAGTGGTAATAAATGCGAGTGTGATGAACTTGTACATAGTAGTATGCTTTAATGAATGCCAAGATAAAATATTGTTGTCAAATTTTTATGCAAGATATAAGAAACCCTCTACAGCAAAGCTGTAGAGGGTTCTGTAATGGGAATAATGAGGTAAATATTAGCTTTTGGGCTCCGGCATTTTTTCGCCAGGTGCATAAACTGTTTTTTCTACCGCATTCTTAACAGCCGTTACTGTTTGCAGATAGCGGTATATGGCCTTTAGGTCACTTTCATCCATACGAGAGAATGGCCCCCATGGCATAGGCGAACCTTTTTTGAGACGACCGGCTCTAAAGCGTTTGATGAACGCTTCCTCATTCCAGTCGGCCATACGGCCTGTTTCTCTATCGGGGGTCAGATTTGGTGTAACAAATCCGTAGTTCAGATCTTCAGGCACCGGAGGAAACCCTAATCCTCCAGCAAATGGCTTACCTGTAAACTCACCTGTTTTCAAATTACGGTCAGTATGACATCCATAACAGTTAGATACACTCATTGCCAGATATTTTCCATACTCTACAGATGTATCTTTATGGATCATTTGTGGAGGTTTATTAGTTGGCATTGATGGTTTCAGTATAAAGGTCTTTACGATCTTTCCTATGAAATTATACTCAGTAGGTTTTACCTCATGTCTTACAGGAGGCATAGTACGCAGATAAGAGATAATAGCTACGATATCTTCTTCGCTGGTTTCCTGAAAAGGCATCAATGGTATAGCGGCTATATCGTCATGTTTTACATTGTATCGTAGCATGCGGGCTATCTGCGCATCTGTAAGTGCACCTATCCCTGTTTCTTTATCAGATGTAAGGTTGCGTGTTCTGAGTGTGCCTATCGGTAAATGGATCTCAAAACCACCTATCAGTGGTAGTTCTTTACCTGCATCTACTTCTTGATCTTGTCCTACATTTACATGGCATACAGCACAATGTGCCGGACCGAAAACCAGGTACTTACCTCGCGCAATTACTGCAGAGTCTTTGCTTGCTTTTACATCGGGGTAGGGCGTGTCTTTGAAATTCTTGTCATATACCAAATTGACATATGTTGCTAGGCCTAATACGATAATGGCCAGCACTAGTAGAGTGCGTAAGAGGATTTTCATACGGGTAGATTTTGAGTGGTTCGTGGAATTTTAGATAGAAGTACATGACAATATATAAAACGGTTTTAAATTTTAAAAGAATTACTATGTATTTTTTTGTGTATGTCGTTTCGACATGATATTATCATTAGTTCTGCAATAAATTCAGTTCAAGATCAATGCTTAAGACAGCTTGGCGTTTGTAAGTAGCTTTATATGTCAATACAGCATGAAAGATGCTTTTGGAACGCTTTTTATGCTATTGTAGCTAAGGAGACACATAATCATGAACCTAAACAATTTTACCATCAAAGCCCAGGAAATAGTGCAACATGCACAGCAACTGGCATTTAACAATCAGAACCCCAGCATCGAAACATCGCACTTATTAAAGGCCATGTTGGATGACGATGACGGACCTATTTCTTATTTGCTGAAGAAGAACAATGTGAACGTAGGATTTGTAGAGAGCAAACTGGATGAACAAATGAAAAAATTGCCCACTGTTCAGTCAGGCGAACCTGCACAAAATATCAGTCGTGATATGAATAGTGCCATGCTGCGTACATCTAATATCATCAAACAATTCAAGGATGAATTTGTAACTGTTGAGCATATGCTTATTGCACTGTTGCAAATAAATGATGATACATCAAAATTATTAAAGGATGCCGGCCTTACTGAAAAAGGATTGGTTGCGGCCATCACAGAATTGAGAAGGGGAAGTACAGTAGATTCTCAAACTTCAGAACAGCAATTCAATTCTCTGGAAAAATATGCTAAGAATCTGAATGAAATGGCTCGCGCTGGCAAGCTGGACCCTGTAATTGGTAGAGACGAAGAGATACGTCGCACACTACATATATTATCTCGCAGATCTAAGAACAACCCCATACTTGTTGGTGAGCCGGGTGTAGGTAAGACCGCTATTGTAGAGGGCTTAGCCAATCGTATCATCAATGGTGACGTACCTGATAACTTAAAGACAAAGATCATTTATGCCTTGGATATGGGTTCGCTGATGGCTGGGGCCAAATATCGTGGTGAATTTGAGGAAAGGCTGAAAGCAGTTGTAAAAGAAGTTACAGAGAGTAATGGTGACATTATTCTGTTCATAGACGAGATACATACATTGATAGGTGCCGGTGCCATGGAAGGTGCTATGGATGCTGCTAATATTTTGAAACCTGCATTGGCCAGAGGTGATCTCCGTGCCATAGGTGCTACTACGCTGAATGAATATCAAAAGTATTTTGAGAAGGATAAAGCGCTTGAGCGTCGTTTCCAAAAAGTGTTGGTAGATGAACCTAGTATTGAAGATGCAGTATCTATACTACGTGGTTTAAAGGAAAGATATGAGAATCACCATAGAGTGCGTATCAAAGACGAAGCCATTATAGCTGCTGTAGAGCTATCCAGCCGTTATATCACAGATCGTTTCTTGCCCGATAAGGCCATAGATCTGATAGATGAAAGTGCAGCCAAACTGAAACTGGAGATGAACTCTATGCCTGAGGAGTTGGATGAACTGGAACGCCGTATACGCCAGTTGGAGATAGAACGTGAGGCTATCAAACGTGAGAATGATGTTGAAAAACTGAAGGAACTCAGTCAGGAAATATCTGTATTGACCGTACAAAGAGATACTCTCAAAGCCAAATGGTTGGAAGAAAAAGAAGCTGTAGACAAGATCAATAAAGCCAAAAGCAGTATAGAAGACCTGAAGCATGAAGCTGAACAAGCTGAACGTGAAGGTGATTATGGCAAAGTAGCTGAGATACGCTATGGTAAGATCAAAGAACAAGAAGCACTAATGGCAACCTTAAGTGCAGAAATGGAAGCAAAAGATGGCCAACACAAACGCTTGCTCAAAGAAGAAGTAGATGCTGAAGATATAGCAGAGAATGTAGCCAAGGCTACCGGTATACCTGTGCAACGCATGTTGCAAAGCGAAAGAGAAAAATTATTGAATCTGGAAGATGAACTGCACAAACGTGTGGTAGGTCAGGATGAGGCGATAACAGCGGTATCTGATGCTATACGCAGAGGCCGTGCCGGATTGCAAGACCCTCGCCGTCCTATAGGTTCATTCATATTCTTAGGTACTACGGGTGTAGGTAAGACAGAGTTGGCCAAAGCTTTGGCAGAGGTACTGTTTGATGATGATAGCATGATGACTCGTATAGATATGAGCGAGTACCAAGAGAAACATAGTGTGAGTAGGCTGGTAGGTGCACCTCCGGGATATGTAGGTTATGATGAAGGTGGACAACTGACAGAAGCTGTGCGCCGTAAACCATACTCAGTAATACTACTGGATGAGATAGAAAAGGCACACCCTGATGTGTTTAATATACTCTTGCAGGTATTGGATGATGGTAGACTGACCGATAATAAGGGTCGTGTGGTGAATTTTAAGAATACCATCATCATCATGACCAGCAATATGGGTAGTCAGATTATACAAGAGAATTTTGCAGATCTTACCGATAAGGATATCAATACAGTGATGGATGCCACCAAGGAACAAGTGATGGAAGTACTTCGTCAGACATTAAGACCTGAATTCCTGAATCGTATAGATGATGTGATCATGTTCACACCATTGATGAAGAAAGAGATTCGTGGTATCATCCGCATACAATTACAAAACCTGCAACATCAACTTTCTGAACAAGGTATCGATCTGCAGTTCACAGACTATGCACTCGATTATCTGGTAGATCGTGGTTTCGATCCTCAGTATGGTGCTCGTCCACTGAAAAGAGTGATACAAAAAGACATCATCAACTTGCTGAGTAAGAAGATAATAGGTGGAGAGATAGATAAATCAAAACCTGTGCTGATAGACGTTTTTGATGGGGTAGTAGCTATCAGGAATGAGGCTATACCGGAAACGAAAAAAGCATAAGTATTTAAGGATCAAAACTATATCGGGGCAACTTTTGTTGCCCCGTTTTTATTTGCAATACATCAGTGGTAGTATCTTATGGAAATGTACCGGCTTGTTGAAATACATATGGTTATTGATGTTTTTAGCTATATGTTCGCGCACTTGCTGAGGGTCTGTGATCAATTTCAATGTGGTATCTGAATACTTAGATAATGTCATACTCCAACCTTGAGGATCCATTTCTACCACTTTCATAAAGAAGTATCCTCTGCCATCGTAAGTTTCATCCATCCCTGGATTATAATGAACATTCAGGAACCGAGTGTTATTTACATCAGAAAAGAAAGCTTGTACATTCTCAAATACACGGTTTGAACCTTCATGGTTCATATAGGTGAACGCGTAATTATGCTCATCGTATTTTTCAAGCACAAAAAAATCATGAACATTAGTGTCCTCATCCATTTTCCATAATCCTATCAAATTGGTGTCCACTTTTATGCTAGGCTTATCAATAGGATATTTAGAAACACTATTACAGCTATAGGCCACTATAGTTACAAATAGTATAAGGCTCATTTGAAAATACTTTTTCATAGAAAATGATTTATATTAAAAATACCATTTTGTTTTTGATATTTGCAATATGCGCACCATCCTCTGTTTAGTAATATCTAATTGCTTTATGACCTTTGCCTGGTATGGTCACCTGAAGAAAGGCTCTGCTGATATGTCGCTTATAAAGCTCGTATTCATCAGTTGGGGTATTGCATTCTTTGAATACCTGTTCATGGTTCCTGCCAATAATCGTTTTGGGCTGAAGGAGGGTTTCTCTCCATTCCAGCTTAAAACAATTCAGGAAGTAATATCGCTCACAGTGTTTTGTGTGTTTGCGGTATACTTCCTGAAAGAGCCCATCAAATGGAACTATATAGTAGCTTTTGTGTTTATTCTTTGTGCAGTGTATTTTATGTTCTATACACCTTCTTCATCTAAATAGAATTATTGTATCACCAACTTGCCTGAAGCAACTTTGTTTTGTTGTTCCATTACATGGTAAGTATAGATACCCTTTGCCAATGTCTTATTGATACTGAATTCGTAAGCACCTTTTTGTACGTTATTCATAGATGTGAAAGGAATATTGCTTACTTGTCTGCCCAGCAAATTTTCCAGTACTAAACTATGGTCAGCAGCATTAATATCCTTATTCAGTTGTATAGTAGCAGTATTATTTGCTATAGGGTTTGGGTATAAGCTTACACTGTTGGTAGATGTAACATTTTCTATACCTGCAGGAAAACCATATCTGGCCACATAGTTAATATTATTAGCACCTGCGGTGTTAAAAGAGCCTGCAGCTATCAGATCATTATTATATACAGTAAGTGCATTTACCATACTATTCATACCAAAATCAACAGTAGACCAGCTTGTTCCATCCCATGATGCAATATTATTTACTGTTTGATTATTTATTTTCAGAAAATCGCCACCCACATACAGTTTACCATTATTAACAGCCAGTGCAGCTACATCATCACTCATATTGCCAGATCCTACTGTGCCAATACCAGACCATGCAGTACCATCCCATTGTGCAATATTTGCAGCATTCTGTCCACCTGCATATAGGTACATGCCACCTGCATACAATTTGCCATTATATACTGCTAATGAATGCACCATGCTAGGCATTCCCATAGTTACCATAGCAGCTGTTGTAGACATGCCTGTTCCCAGTCCTGTCCAGCTTGTACCATCCCATTGTGCTATATTATTTACTGAGTCTGGACCTGATTTGAAGAAATCTCCACCGGCTATCAGTTTCCCATTATATACTGTCAGTACTTCTGCATCGTCGTCTAGTCCTACACCTACAGCAGACCATGAAGTGCCATTCCATTTAGCAATATGGTTGATGCTCATACCATCTACATAGGTGAATTCGCCACTGGCATATAATTCGCCATTATATACGGCTAATGCATGCACATCTCCATTCATTGAATCTCCTACATGATACCAGTCTGTTCCATCCCAATATGCTATGTGATAAGCAATTAAACCTTCTGCTGTTTTGAAATGCCCACCTGCATATAATGTATCATGATATATGGCCATGCATTGCACCGTATCGCCGGTACCCAGCATAGAGTTGTCTGCTCCCATATGCATGCCCATGGCTGTCCATGCTGTACCATCCCATTTTGCAATGTGATTACATACATTGCCACCTGCAGAAATAAAGGCACCACCTGCAAACAATAGATTGGTAACAGGGTCTACTGCTAACGTATAAATCGTTGATGATGTACCTGTTCCAATGGGTTGCCAGCTTTGTGCTTGTGTGCTATTAGATATGATTTGTATTAAGGCAATAAGTGACAATAAGAGTAATTTTCTTTTCATTCTAACTATTTTGGCTATAATAAACTGTTGACCATGAGTAATATGCAATAATAACATATAATTTTCACATGGGAAATGATCAAAGGTATTAATGTTTAACGCTCATCCTCTTTTGGGTGCAGGCTCAAAGTATGTAATAGTGGTGCTTTGAAATAAGTTACACCCACTACTATCAGTGTCATGCAGCCCCCAAACACTACAGCAGGTATAGTACCCATCCATTTGGCAGTAACGCCGCTTTCCAATGCCCCCAGTTCGTTAGACGAGCTGATGAACATAGTATTCACCGCGGCTACGCGGCCACGCATCTCATCAGGTGTATATAGTTGCAAAATAGTACCACGTATTACTACGCTTACCGCATCCAACATACCACCTGCTAGCAGCATCATGAACGATAAAATAAAACTGGTAGATATACCGAATATGATAGTAGAAACACCAAAACCTGCTATACATAATAGTAGCTTGATGCCCGGTTGTTTCTTAAGCGGGAAGAATGAGATGATACCAAATGTGATGAGCGCACCTATGCCAGGAGCAGCTTTCAGCCATCCATAGCCAAACTCTCCCACTTTAAGTATATCATCAGCATATACTGGTAATAGTGCCACAGCCCCACCAAATAATACAGCGAACATATCTAATGACAATGCAGCCAATATCAACTGCTTATTGAAAACGAATCGTATTCCTTCTTTCAGGCTCTTCAGTATCGGTTCTTTTTCCTTCTTCATAATAGGTTGTGCAGGTATACCTACGATAGCATATAAGGATATAACTTGTACAGCCAATGCGCAGATAAGACTGATCTGAAAACTGGTAACAGCTATGGCCAGCCCACCCAGTAATGGCCCGAATACAGACCCCAACATCCATGCAGTACTGCTCCATGTATTGGCATATGCATATTGGTCCTTTGGTAATAAGGTGCCGAACAGAGAAAAGGTAGCAGGACTGAGAAATGCTCTGAGCATACCACCTATAAAGATACCACCATATATGAGCCAAACAGTTAGTTGGTTACCTACTGATATTTGAAATGCTTTAGATGCCAATAATACAAACAGTGCTGATAGTACCATATAACATAGCACTATAATGATAAGCAGCCTTCTCTTTTCACGGGTCTCTACAAAAGTGCCTGATATAAGAGAAAAGGCCAATGCAGGTATCACTTCCCATAGCCCCATCAGTCCCAATGACAGTTTATCATGGCCGGTAAGGCGGTATACCATCAGGTAGAGAATGGCATTCTGCATGAAAAGTGACAATATCAGCGTAAAACGCAGGGATAGATATTTGCGAAAAGCACTATTTCTTAAGGCCTGATTCTTTTGTAGGAAAGCTTGGGTGAAATTCAATGTTGGGCGTTTTCGTATACAAATATATTGTTTACGGCAGATATTATTTTAAAAGCATGGAATTTGCCTCTCTTCGATTAAATTTGCTTACACATGAGCCAGACGGCGCAGATCATATTTACGAGCATAAGCCAGGCCTTTCAGGAATTGAGGGTAAATAAACTGCGCACTTTCCTTTCTTTACTGGGTATCACCATAGGTATATTTTGTATCATAGCAGTACTCACAGTGCTGGATAGTATGGAAAATAATATCCAGAAAGAGATGTCTACACTGGGTAGCGATGTGCTGTATGTAAACCGCTGGCCATGGATGGACGAAGGTGGACAGTATAAATGGTGGGAGTATTGGCGTAGACCTAGTATGAACCCCGCAGCCATGAAAGCTGTAGAATCTCAGGTGCCTGATGTGGCTTTTGCTACGCTCTGTTTGCCTATGGGTAATATAGCCGTGAAGCATTACGATCAGGAGATCACTAATATCACCGGCTATTCGGTATTATCCAATTTCGATAAACTACAGAATATAGAAATAGCACAAGGCCGCTACCTTAGTAGCTCTGAGCTGGATGGTGGTGCTAATTCCATAGTACTGGGTGATGCTGTATGTGACCAGCTATTCCCCGGGCGTATCAATGTACTAGGCAAGAATGTGAGCATCATGGGTCGCAAATTCTTAGTGGTAGGTGTGATGAAAAAAGTGGGGCAGAACATGGCTGGTTTCGATTTTGATAATGGGGTGGTATATTCTTACTATGCCGCAGCCAATATGGTAGATGTGAAAAATCTGGATTATGACCCCATGCTCATGATCAAGTCTGCCAATAAGAATAGGGTAGATGAAATGAAATATGAGGTAGAAGGTGTACTTCGTAGACAGCGTAAAGTAAGGCCCGGGCTGCCTAACGATTTCTCTGTAAACCAACTCAGTCAGGTATCTCAAAGATTGGAAATGTTGTTCTCCTCTATTAATATGATAGGCTGGGTGATAGCAGCATTCTCGCTTACTGTGGGGGCTTTTGGTATAGCCAATATCATGTTCGTAACTGTAAAGGAACGTACCAAGATCATAGGATTGAAGAAAGCTATAGGTGCTAGGTCTAAAGCTATACTTACAGAGTTTTTGGCAGAAGCTGTTGCACTGTGTTTGATAGGTGGTCTGTTGGGTATCATTATTGTATTGCTCATGAGTTTGGGTCTTACATACGGTGCAGATTTTCATGTTACATTGTCATTGAAAAATTTCTTTATAGGTATATCGGTATCTGCTGTGGTGGGTATATTGGCAGGGTATATTCCTGCCCGTGCAGCATCGCGCCTAGATCCGGTAGTGGCCATACGCTCAACATAACCATATGGAAAAAGAACGCATTCTAATACTGGATCAGGAACGAATAGACTGGAAGCTGCAACGTATGGCTTACCAGATATGGGAGCATAACAGCACAGAGACTGCCATTACTATAGTAGGTATAGCAGATAGTGGTCTGGCAGTAGCCAATAATCTGGCAGATAGACTCAAGAAAATAAGCTCTTTGCAGGTAACAGTACTACCTATCAAGATGAATAAGAAACACCCTTTATCAGAAGAGATACAACTGAATGAGGACCTCTCCGGTCGTTCTATTATACTGGTAGATGATGTGGCCAATTCAGGCAAGACCTTGCTATACGCATTGCGCCCATTATTGGCATACGAACTTAAACGGATCATGATAGCCGTTCTGGTAGACCGGAAACATAAATTCTTCCCTATCACGCCGGATATAGTAGGGCAGAGCGTATCTACCACTATACAAGAGCATATAATAGTAGAGACCAGGGGCAATACAATTACCGCGGCATATCTGCAATAAGAAGAACACAATCTATTCATAACATTACAATTAGCCTATTTAGATGTCTGTTACATTAGTCATACATGGGGGAGCGGGTAATATAACACCTGCTATGATGAGTAAAGAAGATGAAGCTGCTTATCAGGCAGGGCTTACAGCTGCGCTGGATAAAGGTTACCTAGTGCTGAAGGGCGGTGGTGCTGCCGTAGATGCAGTAGTAGCTGCTATTGTAGAACTGGAGAATAATACCATATTCAATGCCGGGCGTGGTGCGGTGTTTACCAAGAAGGGTATACACGAAATGGATGCTGCCATTATGAATGGGTATGACCTGAGTGCAGGTGCAGTAGCCGGTGTGCGCAATGTGAAGAACCCTATAAAACTGGCCCGTGAGGTGATGTTACATTCGGGGCATGTATTTGTAAGCGGGCAAGGTGCTGCTGAGTTTGCGCTGAACCGTGGTATAGAGATGGCCCCCGATGAATATTTCTTTAATAAAATGAGATATGACCAATGGGTAGAGATACGTGATAGTGATTTCTACCAGCTGGATCATAAAGAAGATAACCTGAAAGGCCCATTACCTAATCCCGATCATAAGTTTGGTACAGTAGGTGCTGTGGCCTGCGATGAGAAAGGCAATATAGCTGCGGGTACATCTACCGGTGGTATGACCAACAAACGTTTTGGCAGAATAGGTGATAGCCCTGTAATAGGCTCAGGTACTTATGCTAATAATGCTACCTGTGCTATATCCTGCACGGGGCATGGAGAATATTTCTTACGAGCAGTAGTGGCTCATGATATTTCTTGCCTGATGGAATACAAAGGCCTGTCTATACAAGAAGCCTGCAAAGTAGTAGTGAAAGACAAGCTGGTGAAGATGGGCGGCGAGGGTGGACTGATAGCTGTAGATGCCAAAGGCAATTACGATTTCTGTTTCAACTCGGCAGGCATGTACCGTGCTATGCGTAATAGCGAGGGCAAAGAAGTAGTAGCTTTTTACGGTCTGTAATTAATAAGAGCAATCGGCAGATGGGTGTAAACCCTCTTTATCTTTGCTGAGAGTGGCTATGCCATTGGGGTAGGTTACTATCCATATGCTGTCGTAGTCAGCGTCATCCCATACATATTCTTCCTTTACACCCAGTGCCTTTACTATATCTGTAAGGGCATGATGTTCCCATACCATGAGTACTGTTCCTTTTTTTGTTTTGATGTCGGCAGCTACATGCTCGGCATCTTTTTTATCATATTGGCTATTGATGGTGAGATTGTATTTCACAGCCAGAGGCATAACAGTTTCCATCATGCGGGCATGATTAGTAGATTCTTTATGGCTCATCATGGGTACATAAGTGTAATCGGGTATGCCGAATTTAGGTACTAACACTGCCGGTATTTGCATGGCTCTGTTCAATCCCTGACAAGTAAGATTGTCGCCTTTCTTAGGTTTTTCTGCATGGCGCAGTATCACCACTTTCAGGCTTGCATCTACTTTTGCTTGCGCAAATGTGTAGGTATTACACAAACTGAAAATCACACATACCAGTACCCATACTTTTTTATACATATCACGGTTTTTACGAAGCGATAAATATATGAAAGCAATGTTACTTGTGGGTTAAGAAGTGATGATACCAGCTTGCATCTAACATGCATTTAGCTTGCATTTACTGTGCAAACCTTGCTTTAACCTTGCATTAAGTGTGCATCATCTGTGCATTTGGTGTGCATCATTCGTGCATTTTTGGATGGGCAAAAAGTGTAAGTGATTGGAAATTAATTAGTTGTGTAGGTTGTGTTGTGCATTTTGCGTATTTTTTTCATAGTGTTTAGTTTAATGAACTCTGAGCATTTTTAAAGGCTCAAAATCTGCTACAAAGATACAAAATGAGGCTTGGGGATGCAAAAAAAGATATCCACTTTTTGGGGGTTGCTAGTAAGGAAATAAGACCAGAGAATGCTAAAAATTTGGTTTTATTTAATTAGTTGTTGAATTATTTTCCACTCTTCTTTTGAAACTGGGAAATTCGTTCCTCTAGCTAGTTTAATAATGCTCATGTTTTTTAAGACCTCATTATTCTTTAAATCAACTTTTAGCAATGGTTTGTGTAATAGGTTATCTATAATGCGCATTTTCACCCTTAGTCTTCTTTTTTCTTTCTCATCAGTATCTATCCAGTATTTTTTCTCCATTTCGTTTTCATATAATTCTGATGGTTCAGTTAGAATCTTAGTTATTGCATATATACCACTTTCTTTCCCGGAAAGCCAAAGAATACCTACATCTCCAGTATGAATTTCTTCTAGATATCGATTGACCTGCCAATGCATTTCCTTATCTAAATCGCTATCTGAAAGAGCCCCTATTATATCATATCTCTTTGGATCAGCTTGGAATATCCACACTCTATTACCTTCTGCTAGATTCATTTTGGGTTCAATTATTTTATCATCTTTTGGAGCCTCTGAAATAGTATGTTTCTTGCTATCAATAAACTTATATTTATACCTTTCAGCAATTTCATTTATGAGGTTAATACCTAACTCATAACATTCTATTCCAATAGCTTCTAAAAATTTCTTTCTCTCTGCAGGGATAATATTTGCACATAAGACTAATTCAACTATGTCGGAATCATTTTCGGTTTTTAATAACCCATAATATTCCATAACTTGTCCAGATGCATCTCTTGATAAAATTCCACGTTTTACTTCTACAATTATTTTCCTCTTGTGTTTATCTGAGAAAATAATATCAGCATAACACCTACCAAGTTTTATTTGTTGTCCAATTAGTTTGAATCCTGATTTTGGAAAGAATTCATCAGGGTATTTGGCAATCAAGTTTTCTATGTCCTTTTCAAGCATACAATTTCTTTGTAAAGTGGTTTTACTAATTAATGACCTTAAGTAAAATACATCAAAATGATCGATGTTTATATTGTTAAATAGTAGAACTCAGACATGTGAAAAACTATACAAATATCAGTTAGGCCGATATGTCATCTAGCGATTACCCACAGCTTATTCCTCAAATGGAAATAAGTTGCTAGATAGTGATATTGTTTTACATATACACTAACCAGCATTTCCAGTCTGCATATATACACTTATTCAATCTGCTTTTATTCTCCGGTTTTTACAAGTTGAGATGTTTGTATTCTTTGCCCTGTAGATGGGTTGTATAATGATATGAAGTACAAGCCATTGGCTAGCGAAGAGATGTTCAGGTCTTGTATGTTGTGTTGTTCTATCAATAAATTTCCATCAATTCCGGTAACCCTCACATTTACTTTTTCTGATGATGCAATATGAACAGTTGTAGCAGCAGGGTTTGGATAAATCGAGATAGTTGCCGGATGTTCTTTTACTGTAGTAATATATGTAGGTGTTGGGCATACATTTTCTATAATAGTAGTTACCTGATCGGTCATTACTACTGAATTGTCGTCAAAATATATGCCTGCCTCGTTAGTTATTATTGTACCTACGGAAACAGTTGTCTTTGGTTTTATCTTAAAGATGAACATCCCTGTACATGCGTCCTTGTGGCTGCTATCCAATAAATTAATATTGTCAAAATCGAATTTCAATACCCAGTTGCTACCATTAAATTGTTTGGATACAACAACATCGCTTGAACTCATGACCATATTAAGACTATTAATGTCTAAATTGTTAGATATAGTATCCAGTACAACAATATGATGAGCGGTATCATTGCCCGTGTTCATGAACTGTACTGTATATGTCAATGTATCGCAAGTGAGGACATGTGAATCGGGGCTTACCCACATTTCATTAGGGTCGCAGCTGGCCTTTATTGTATCTACTCTGATCTTCACATTATTCAATGTATCAACATCACCTCCGTAAGGCGTGATACAAAAATAAGACTGCACAGTATCTCCGGGCGTTAGTAATGCAGCTATAGGAGCCCATAATACATAATGAAGGCTCAGCTGGGCGGGAGTGGATGAAGATGATAAATTGCTCAGGTTCCAAGTAATGGTACTATTGCCTGTAGCTACTCCGGGCAGTGTTATCTGCGTAGGGATAACTGCATATTTAGGACTATAATGCAAGGTCAATACTGCATTGGTAGATACGCAGTAGCTATTGCTTACATATATATCACCCCATTGGTCGTGTATACCGCTTACAGGTACGGTGGCATTTACGGATAGGTCAAAATCTGTTCCGGGGCCGCAGCTCATTCCGAAATATAAAGTAGGATTATTAACGGTGAGTGTATTTACTAATACACCAGATACCGGACAAGTATGCTCCAGGTTTCCGGGCATGGATAATATCTTGAAAGTATAGACAGTACCCAGTATGCCATGAGGATAATAATTAAAACCAGAACCTAGCGAAGATATGGTATCAATGGCTACACCGTTGGAATCGATCTCTGTGAGAAATGATTGAGGTACAAACCCTTCAGATGCATTGTGAATACAGTCGTTATTGGCATCTAAATAGAATTTTACCGGAATTTGAGAGAGGGTGGTAAAAGTATTAGATATAGGAGCTATAGTATCATATGCAATACCTAAACAAAGAGTAGTATTGTATGGGAAAACCGTTATGTTATAAGCAGTAGCACTGGTCAATGAATTTAAATGAAATGGCGGTGCAGCACCTACAGCTACCACTGTACCATTGCCACATATGCTGCCTATAGTATAAATACTACCTGAATCGGGAGTACCCAACAATGGGCCATTACTGGCTACAATAAGATAGCCTGTAGGCAAAGGAGTAGCAGGTGTAAAGTTGACCGTAGCAGTAGTGGCATCGATAGCAGAAAAGTACAATGATGTAGGCTGTGCTAAAGGTGGATGACAAGGAGACAAAGAACCCGTATCAGAAATACTAATATCATCGAGATACATGTTATTACCCTGTGTTGTAGACGAGGCGCCTGAAACACCTCTGAAAATAATATAAGTAGTACCAGTGTATGTAGGTGGAATATATATTGAGTCTTTGCTCCAGCCGCTGAGAGTACCCGATATACGGTTGAACGTGCCTAATAAGGTGGGAGTACCTCCAACATTATCAGGAACAGTATTGGCATAAATTTGCATTCTATCATTAGTTGCAGCACCAGGATTGTGATACATCCAAAAACTTACCTTCATCGAAGTGCCGGGATATAGTGAAAGATTTAATGGAGGTGTGATGAGATTATTGCTGATAGGAATGTTTGTTTCATTTGAAAACTTAACAATATTAGGTGAGGATGGTATACCTGTATTACAGTTAGGAGTTACTGAAGTAAGGGCAGATTCTATAGACCAACTTCCAATAGTTGTCCAGTTGCCTAATGGGGTAGGTGTGGATTGCAGATAAGGGAAAGACCCAATAGTGTTCCATTGTTGCAGAAGGATATTTTGCGCTCTTGCGCTTTGGCACACACACAATACAACTATAAAAGTAAGTACTAGCTCTATCTTCTTCATAAATAGGATTATTAGGGGTGTTACTTTATGATAATATATTATTGCAAATACTATGCCAAAAGTAGTGCCTATTTAATGTTTTTATAAAAGTCAAGAATATAATATATCAGTAAGTATTTTGTATTGCTACAATATCAAGACAATGAGAAATGGTAATGGATAGGTTCTTTAGCATCATTACCCACAGCTTATCCCCAAATGGAAATGATCTCGCGTAAATCGTAAAATTAATCCTACCTTTGCGCCTAATTTTTAGCTTGGGGCATAGTCTATGTCGGATAAATATAGGGAATACAAACAGTTACACATGCCAACCATCGAACAGGATTTCCTGAAGCGCTGGAAGGATAGCCATACTTTCAAAAAAAGTGTTGACATACGTGAGGGTGCTACACCATTCGTTTTTTACGAGGGTCCGCCTAGTGCCAATGGTATGCCCGGCATACATCATGTTATTTCCCGTACGTTAAAAGATCTTGTTTGCCGTTATAAGACCATGCAGGGTTTTCAGGTAAAACGTAAAGCCGGCTGGGATACCCATGGCTTGCCTGTGGAGCTGGGCGTGGAAAAGGAACTGGGCATTACCAAAGAAGATATAGGTAAAAAGATAAGTGTAGAAGACTATAATAAGAAGTGCCGCGAAGTGGTAATGCGCTACAAGCACAAGTGGGAAGAGATAACCGAGAAAATGGGTTACTGGGTAGACATGAGCGACCCTTATGTGACCTTTGACAATAAGTATATAGAATCGTTGTGGTGGTGCCTGAAAACATTGTATGAGAAAAACCTACTGTACAAGAGTGTGAGCATACAGCCATATTCTCCTGCAGCGGGTACAGGTCTTAGCAGTCATGAGCTGAATCAGCCGGGTACTTATAAGGATGTAAAAGACACCACAGTAGTAGCTATGTTCAAGGCTACTAAAGATGCCAAATCGCAATTCCTGTTCGATGCAGCGAAAAGCAATGATGTATTCTTTATGGCATGGACCACTACTCCTTGGACACTGCCTAGTAATTGCGGTCTGACAGTAGGTGAAAAAATAGACTATGTTTTAGTAAAGACCTTCAACCCTTATACTAACCAACCATGTAATGTGGTACTGGCCAAAGCACTATTTGGAAAGTATTTTGATTTTGTTGAAGATATATATGGCCCTAATGGAGAGTTAACTTTGGGAGAAGGGATTTCTCAAAATCTCCCAGAGCTTGTAGTTAAGGGAAAAGTAACTCAGTGGGAAATTTTAAAAGAATTTAAAGGAAGTAAGATAGAAGGGTGCAGATATGAGCAACTGTTGCCATATGCAGGTAATACCCGCGAGATAGCCGGTGGAGACCCGTGGAGAGTAATAACAGGCGACTTTGTAACTACAGAAGATGGTACAGGTATAGTACATACCGCACCTGCTTTTGGTGCAGATGACTATCGTGTAGGAAAAAAGAATGATATAGGAATATTGATAATGGTAGACCGTGAAGGAAAGTTCACGGAATATATGGGAGAATTCAGCAATCGTTATGTAAAGAATTACAAAGACGATGCCGAATACAAGGATGTGGATGTGGACATAGCTGTGAAGTTGAAAACAGAAGGTCGTGCATTCAAAGTAGAAAAATACGAACATACCTACCCGCATTGCTGGCGTACAGATAAGCCGGTAATATATTACCCATTAGATGCATGGTTCATACGTACTACCGCGGTAAAGGACCGTATGGTGGAACTGAACAAGAACATCTACTGGAAACCTAAGGCTACCGGAGAAGGACGTTTTGGTAACTGGCTGGAGAATATGGTAGACTGGAATCTGAGCCGTAGCCGTTACTGGGGTACACCATTGCCTATATGGATGAGCGAAGACGGTACCGAAGTGAAGTGTATAGGAAGTGTAGAAGAGCTGCTGGAAGAGATCAAAAAGGCTGATAAAGTACTGGGTACTAATCAGTTTGCAGATATAGATAATAAGAAGACAATCAATGAGTTTGGTCATGCAAACTACTACGATGCTTTAGACTTGCATAAGCCATTTGTAGACGATATAGTACTGGTATCTAATGATGGATATCCTATGCGCCGTGAGCCAGATCTGATAGATGTTTGGTTTGACAGTGGTGCAATGCCATATGCGCAAATACATTATCCGTTCGATAAAAAGAACGATATACATAAGAACTTCCCTGCCGACTTTATAGCCGAAGGGGTGGACCAAACTAGAGGTTGGTTCTATACATTGCACGCATTAGGAGTTATGTTATTTGATAGCGTGGCTTATAAAGCTGTGGTGTCAAACGGACTTGTGCTGGATAAGAATGGTAACAAAATGAGTAAGCGAGTGGGTAATGTAATAGACCCATTTGAGACCCTGGAAAAGTATAGTGCAGATGCTACCCGTTGGTACCTGATCACCAATGCCTCTCCTTGGGATAGTTTGAAATTTGACCAAGAGGGTATTAAGGAAGTACAACGTAAACATTTTGGTACCTTATATAATACGTACCAGTTCTTTGCACTGTATGCCAATGTAGATGGTTTTACATTTAAAGAAAAACATATACCTGTAGCTCATCGTCCTGAAATAGACCGTTGGATACTATCTTCTCTTAATTCGTTAGTGAAGGAAGTAACCCGTTTTATGGATGATTTTGAACCTACACAGGCTGGTCGTGCAATAGAATTGTTTGTAGATGAACACCTGAGTAACTGGTACGTGCGTTTATGTCGTCGCCGGTTTTGGAAAGGTGAATATGAGCAAGATAAGATCAGTGCCTACCAAACACTGTACGAATGTTTAGATACATTGTCATTATTAATGGCACCTATCGCTCCATTCTTCTCAGATTGGTTATATCAAAATCTGAATGAAGTAACAGGAAAGAACAAGTCTGAATCTGTGCACTTGACCATATACCCAGTAGCTAATGAAGAGGTGATAGATATAGATCTGGAAGAGCGTATGCGTTTGGCGCAGGATATCTCATCGCTTATTTTGTCTATACGTAAGAAGGTGAACCTGAAAGTACGCCAGCCATTGCAGAAGATATTGATACCGGTGATGGATGGTAAAATGAAGGATCAGATAGAGAAAATAGAAGATCTAATAAAGAACGAAGTAAATATAAAAAAGATAGAGTATCTTACTGATACAGAAGGATTTATAAAAAAGAAGCTAAAGCCAAACTTTAAGACATTAGGAAGCCGAATGGGAGCTAAAATGAAAACAGTAGCTACTGCCATCGGTACCATGAATCAGCAAGACATCAGCACATTAGAAAAAGAAAAAAGCTTTGCACTGAGCATAGACGGTGATACCATATATGTAGGTATAGAGGATGTAGACATCATAGCGGAGGATATTCCGGGATGGTCGGTTGCCAATAAAGACAACCTGACCGTGGCCTTAGATATTACTGTTACCCCTGACCTGCAGGATGAAGGAAATGCCAGAGAGCTGGTAAATCGCATTCAGCGTATCAGAAAAGACAGTGGACTAGACCTAACCGACCGGATAGTGGTGGAGATAGAGAACCACGAGCCATTAAAAACAGCTATAATAAATTTCAATGATTATATTTGCACCGAAATTTTGGCAGATAACATTGAAATAGTGCCTCAAATACAGTCCGGGACTGAGATAGAGGTGAATGAAGCAACTCTCAAAGTGTTAATATCTAAAAAAATGTAAGCTATGGCCACTACAAAAAAACCGGCTGCTAAGCCAGTTAAGAATGCAAAAGGATCTGCATCAGGCTCAAAAAAACCTGCACCGGCAAAGAAGGCCGTAGCGTCAAAACCCGTTGCTAAGAATGCGACACCCGTGAAAGGGTCTAAAAAACCTGTAGTTACTGTGAAAAAAGCAGCCCCTGCCAAAAAGGCTGCGCCAGCTAAAAAAGTGGTTCCACCGGCGAAAAAAATAATATCGAAAACACCAACTACATTGAAAAAGACAAGTAATAAAAGTGAGCCGGTAAAGAAAGCTCCTGTAAATAAAGTAGCTCCTGCAAAAAAAGCAGCTGTAGCACCTGTGAAGAAAGCTCCTGTAAAAGCAGCCCCTGCAAAAGCTGCTCCTGCTAAGAAAGCTGAACCAGCTAAAAAAGCACCTGTTAAAGCAGCAGCTAAAAAGGCTGAACCTGCTAAGAAA
>JBAWXE010000045.1:0-20608 GCA_037144255.1 Bacteroidota bacterium
AGTAAAAAGCATGAAAAACAAACATTCAGCACTACAATTAATACTAACATTATCTAAGGTACAAGCGGTTATCAACCGTAAAATGGATGGGCAACTGAGCGTACATGGTTTGGGAAGTAATGATTTTATCATTCTGTATTATTTGGCACAGGCAGAGGGTAAAAAGATCCGTAGAATAGATCTTGCAGATAAGATAGGAGTAACGGCATCGGGTATAACACGTATGTTGGCACCTATGGAAAAGATTGGTCTCATATCCAGAGAGTCAAATGAAAGGGATGCACGCATTAGCTATGTAATATTGACAGAGGCGGGTAAGCGACTGTATGAAGAAGGGCTGGTAACGGCAGAGTTTGTAGCATCTGAATTGTTTCCAAGTGTGAAGTCTAAAAAAATGGACAATGTGATAGAGATGATGGAGGAGATAATTTAAAAATGTGATGAATGTGTCAATTATGTAATGTTACATTCTCTGTAATTTTTTTAAAGGTTACATGGGTAATTTGAGTGATTGATAATCAATGTGTTGTGGGATTTCAAAAGCTACATTAGGGTTACATGGGTAACTCATTTTATAGTTAGTATTGCTGACGCAACAAAATGAGATTGCGGGTCAAGCCCGCAAAGACACGCGAGGGTGGGTTGAGTGCCATGATGAGGCAAAGGTTACATTCTCTGTGATTTTTTTAAAGGTTACATGGGTAATTTGAGTAGTTGATAATCAATGAGTTGTAGGAATTCAAAAGTTACATTTGGGTTACATCGAGATTGAGAGTGCTGATTCACAAATGCTTCTCATATGGTTTACGTGCTACCAAGAATATAATGGGATAAATGAGAGTAGAAAGTAGCGACTCATGATAGAAATAATGCTGTGTGCTGAAAAAACATAAAGATACGAAATGGGGGTAGGGGGTAACAAATATTTGTTTCGATATTATTAGTTACAGGTCGGAAAATGTGATGAATAATGGCTGAGAAATTTGCGGATATGATAATAATCATGAAATGATTGTTTGCATAATGGTATTTTTTCTATAAAAATTGATATACTATGCGTAAGCTATTGTTTATCCTTATCATTATGTTTTCTTTTTCTGAAGGAGTTCAATCTCAAACCATCAGCACATTTGCCGGGAATAATATAAATGCAATATTTATAGGAACACCCAGTAATATTGCGCAATTATCTATGCCTTGGGGAGTAAGATTTGGTCGTAATGGTAAATTAATTATTTCAGATGCTTCGAATTCAGTCATAAGATCATATGATACTATTACCGGAATAGTAACTAGAATTGCAGGCACAGGTGTCTCAGGTTACAATGGTGATAATGGTCCAGCTACGTCAGCTCAATTTGGATGCGCAGGGTCAGGTATAGCAACAGATACTTCCGGTAATATCTATTTCCCTGATATTAATTATAGTGTGGTACGTAAAATAAATTCTTCTGGTATCATTACTACAATAGCAGGAAGCACATCAGGAGTAGCGGGTTATAGTGGTGATGGTGGTCCTGCCAATTTAGCATTACTTACCCTTCCTTTTGATATTATTACTGATAAGGCAGGCAATATATATATCTGATCAAGGCAATTATACAATTCGCAAAATTAATACTTTCGGTATCATCAATACAATTGCAGGTAATGGAGTTTCGGGTTTTCCTACCTATGGGGGCTTGGCAACTGCAACCAGCTTATATAGGGTATGGGGTGTTTGTATTGATACTAGTGGAAATGTGTATCAATCAGATTGGAGTAGTGGAGTTGTAAATAAAATAAATACTAGTGGTATCATAAGCAAAATAGCAGGTAGCGGGTCTACCATCTCTTCAGGAGATGGTGGATTGGCAACAGCAGCAGGTATGGCACCTTGGGCTATTATGGTTGATTCAATTGGTAATATTTATGTTAGTGACGCAGGTGGTTTGGGAAGTAGTTTGCGAAAAATAAATACTTCAGGAATAATTCAGAAAATAGCAGGTAGCGAAACAAGTACAGGTTTTAGTGGTGATGGTGGTTCTGCAATGAATGCATTGTTTAATAATCCGAAAATGTTTTGCTTCGACAGTTTAGAGAATATATTTTTTGTAGATGAAGGTAATAGTAGAATCAGGAAAATAAGCAATAATGGAATAATTAGTACTGTAGTAGGGAATAGTGGATATGGAGGAGATGGAGGACCGGCAATTACAGCACTGTTACAAAGCCCGACAGATGTATGTAAAGATAAATATGGGAATATATATATTGCTGATGTTGGTAGTCATACAATTAGAAAAGTAAATACGGCTGGGATCATATCTACTATTGCAGGAACGGGAGTTGCCGGTAATTCAGGAGATGGTGGACCAGCCACAATTGCTGAACTCAATGACCCCATTGGAGTGGTACTAGATACGAATGGTAATATATATATATCAGATGATTTGGATAATAAAGTACGTAGGATAGATGGAGTAACGGGTATCATCACATCTTTTGCCGGTACAGGCATTTCAGGATATAGTGGTAATGGTGGAACTGCTGGGTTGGCACAATTAAATTCGCCAATGGGCTTAGCAATAGACACAAGCGGTAACCTATACATTTCTGATAAGGGTAATAATGTGATCAGAAAAGTAGATGTTATAAGCAATTCTATTTCATTGTATGCGGGCAATACAATTGCAGCACTATCGGGAGATAATGGTCCTGCAACAGCTGCATCACTCAATGGCCCAGCCTACATTGCATTTGATCAACAAAATAATCTGTATATAGCTGATGAAAATAATAATGTTGTGAGGAAAGTAGATGGAGCAAGTAGTATCATTTCAACTTTTGCAGGAAATGATACCTGTACTGGGGCATTAGGAGATGGAGGACCTGCATTGGCAGCGACTATTTGTAGCCCTGTAGGAGTAGCAGTGGATGATACAGGCAATGTAAGTATTACTACAGCAGGTAGAGTAAGACATGTAACATCCAGCACAGGAACAGTGACCACAGCTGCGGGTAATGGAAAAATAGGTATGACACCTGATGGCACGGGTGCAGATTCTTCAGTATTCAATGGAGCTTCAGGCATTTGTTTTGATGCCGTTGGACATTTGTTAATTGCAGATAGAAATAATCGTGTAGTTAGAGGAAAGGGATTACCAGTAGAAGTAAAAGAAATAGGAATAACAAGTAGTATGTTGAGAGCCTTTCCTAATCCTAATAATGGAACATTTGAAATTTCGGGTATTGTAACAGAAGGTGATGCAAAGAATGAATTAACAGCAACTGTTACCAATATGCTAGGGCAGGTAGTATATCAAACACGGCTATCCACTCAAAACCATTTTGCAATTTGCAATATAAGCCTGAATGGCAGTTTGTCTGAAGGTGTTTATTATTGTAATATTTCAGGCAGTAATATAAGGCAAACTATAAAAGTGCTTAAGATAAAATAGGTAAAGAAAAAAAATCCCCAACCTATGAGGTTGGGGGATATAAGTATAGTGTTGTAGTAAGTGTATTAATGTAAGCCCATAGCACCCAGATATCTTTCGGCATCGAGGGCAGCCATACAGCCGCTACCTGCAGCTGTAACAGCCTGGCGGTATATCTTATCCTGTACATCGCCACAGGCAAATATACCTTCTATATTGGTCTTGCTAGAGTCGGGCTGAGTGATGAGGTAACCTTGTTCGTCCATATCCAACAGACCTGTAAATAAGCTAGAATTAGGTTGGTGGCCAATAGCTACAAAGAATGCTTTGACAGGTACTACAGTTTCTTCGTTAGTAAGGATATTGCGTAGTTTCAGTGCATTCACTGTTTTGTCGCCCATTACTTCTACGGTCTCGCTATTCCAGTATACCTTGATATTGGGAGTATTGATCACACGATCTTGCATTACCTTGCTGGCACGCATTTCGCTACGGCGAACGAGCATATGTACATTGCTACATAGTTTAGACAGGTACAAAGCTTCTTCGCAAGCCGTATCGCCGGCACCTACAATAGCTACTTCCTGACCTTTGAAGAAGAAACCATCGCATACTGCACAAGCAGAAACACCATGACCATTGAGACGTTGTTCTGACTCAATACCCAGCCATTTGGCAGAGGCACCAGTAGCTATGATAACAGCATCGGCTTCTATCCATTTTTCTTCATCTATCTCTACACGATAAGGACGCTTAGAGAAATCGACCTTAGTAGCCATTCCCCAACGAATATCGGCACCCATGCGGGTAGCTTGTTTTTCAAAGTCTACCATCATTTGCGGGCCCATGATACCTTCGGGATAACCTGGATAGTTCTCTACCTCGGTAGTAATGGTGAGTTGTCCACCGGGTTGTAAGCCCTGATATAAAACAGGTTTGAGATTGGCACGAGCAGCATATATGGCTGCAGTGTATCCTGCAGGGCCGGAACCTATAATGAGGCAATGTACTTTTTCTGTATCGGACATAAGAACAATTAATGGGTCACAAAAATGCAAAAAAACAGGTGTTTTTCAGCCATTATTTTAAAATAGTACTATCAGTTATTATTGTATATAGATGGTATAGTTCTTGCTGCCATAGCCTGCCCATATGCCCAAGGCGCCATTGCTGATGTTGGACTGTGCATTGATAGGCGATGAGAAAGGATTACCTACACTATTGAGGGCAAAAGCCAAAGTGGTCCAGAATGTATATGTACTTTTGTCTATATTAGACCATTTCAAGTTTACCGTATCGCCTACAAAGAAATAACGAGACAGGTGATCTTTGGTAGTATCGGTAGAACCATCGGTACCGGGAGGTAATGATTGATTGGTAATTGTAACCCCATTCACTACCTGATCGTTGAACACATAGCGGCCGGGCTTATATAAGAATTCGTGACTCTTTTTGGTGTAGTAACGCACATAGTCGCCGGGGGTATCGGGGTCGGTATAATTGTAATACAAAGTGCGGGCATTCAACAATCTTTGATTGGTAGAATCAGTTATTTTACCTGACCAAACAGAATCTACACCTTTGGGGTTAGGTATCTTGGTAGTAGATGTGTAAGTCTTACCATTATAAACAATAGTGAGTTTGTAATAATGATCGATCTGACCTTTGAAATTTGCGGCCATAGGATCTGTATTATCTACAGTATAGAAACTGAGTTTGTTGCTACCAGAGTCAATAGTGATCTCTTTGAGGTTTACAACAGTACTACCATCGGCCACTGTAATAGTGGCACCATGTACAAAACTGCTGGTAACAGTAGCTAGGTTTACAGAGTCGAAAAAGCCAATAGAGTTGGTCAATACTACATAAGGTGGAAAGCCAGACTCAATACTACCTTCTACCACCAATGCAGGAGGAGTACTACTGAGATTGATACTTACAGTTTTTTCGCAAGAAGAAAATGAAGCTATGATACATATAGCGCAACAAGCCATGATAAGACGGGTAGCTGAGCTAAAAAATGAGATTTGGAGCATATGGTTTGTGAAGTATTCTAAACTAGAACGCAAAAATACGGAAAGTGTTTTACAGGCCGTATATAATACTAAAATACATATTTTCCATCGGGGGTATACATTACCGGCAAGAGCGTATGTGTTTTTTCGAAATAGTCATAGCCGGAGCGAAGGTTGGTCCAAAAATGCAATTTGGTAGTATCGTTATAGGTACGTTTCAGGTAGTTCATACTGGCAGTAGTAAAACGCAGAGGATATATATGTACCGGTATATTGTTTTGCCCATTGAGATAAGTACTGAGACATAGTACATATATCTCTTGAATAACAGGGTCTGTCATGGGCATGCAACCAATAGTAACACAGCCACCATGTATATAGATATCGCCACCTAGGTCGTGTTTATCGCCCAGTTTAGTATCTGAAAAATTAGGGTAACTGAGTAACATAGATAAGTAGTATTCGCTTTTAGGGTTGAACTCATCTATAAAATAACAGCCTTCGGGTACTTGCCTATCGCCTTTGAAACGTTTAGGGCCCAGTATGCCTGATAAGGCACAGATACGGTAAGACTTTACGAATTTATACTCTGATGAATCATTGTTGCGTGCCCATACTTCCATTTCGTTTATGGACTTGAAAGTGCGGAGATAGATATTGTGGGGAGGGTAGGCAATGCCTTTTTTCTCAAAAGCCTTGCGGAGGGTATCAGTATATTTCCCCCATGCCTGCGATACTCTGGTATTAGACAGTTGTGCTGTTCTCAATGCTTCTGCATCAGATTGTGCATAGGTATTAAAACATAGCCCTAGTAGGCATATGTACAAGAATAGCGACCTGAAATAAGTAACTGGCATCTATACAAATATAAGATGAACGGTGATAAAGTATTCCTAAAATAGAGAAATTTGAGGGAATGCACTAGCTGATCTTGCTCCAGTTGGACTCTTGCGCGGGTTTGATGAGCAAGTTCTTCAATGGCTGATGTTGAGGATGAGTAAGCCCGGGGTCATCGGCCATTAATGCTTGTGCTGCTATGCGGGTTTGTTCCAGTATAGCAGAATCCATGACTATATCTGCCAGTTTGAATTTCAATACACCACTTTGTTTGGTGCCGTACATATCGCCTGGGCCACGCATGTTCAGGTCTTGCTCTGCTATCACAAAACCATCGGTTGTAGAGGTGATGATGCTCATGCGTTGTTTACTTTCCTTAGATATGTTATTACCTGTTAGTAGTATACAGTAAGACTGTTCGGAACCGCGACCCACACGCCCACGCAGCTGATGCAATTGTGATAAGCCAAAACGCTCAGCACTTTCTATGACCATTACAGAGGCGTTAGGTACATTCACCCCTACTTCTATCACGGTAGTAGCTACCAGTATCTGGGCTTCGCCATTGATGAAACGCTCCATATTACGTTCTCGCAATGCAGCTTCCTGTCTGCCATGTACCATGGCTATATGGTATTTATCCTCGGGGAACCAAATTTTTACTTGTTCATATCCAGCCATCAGACTCTCGTAGTCCATCTTTTCAGATTCTTCTATCAGTGGGTATACTATATATGCCTGGCGACCTTTGTTTACCTCTGAACGTACAAATTCCATTACACGTGCACGATGTATATCTGTACGGTGTACGGTTTTTATCTCTTGCCTGCCGGGTGGTAATTCATCTATAATAGATACATCCAAATCTCCATAAAGTGTCATTGCTAGTGTACGCGGTATAGGTGTAGCCGTCATTACCAATACATGAGGGGCTTTGTCATTCTTTTGCCACAAGCGTGCACGTTGTCCTACCCCAAAACGATGTTGTTCGTCTATTACAGCCAGTCCCAGATTTTTGAATTGTACACTTTCTTCTATTAGTGCATGAGTACCCACTACCAGTGGAATACGATTTTCTGCCAGCCCCTTCAATATCTCTTTTCGTTCCTTACCCTTAATACTTCCAGTTAGCAATGCTACGGGTATTTGCATTGGATCCAGCAGGTTTTTGATACTTTGATAATGTTGCTGTGCCAGTATTTCGGTAGGTGCCATCAGGCAAGCCTGAAACCCATTATCCATGGCCAAAAGCATAGCCATTACGGCTACAATGGTCTTACCACTACCAACATCACCTTGCAGCAAGCGGTTCATTTGCTTACCTGTCACCGTATCTATACGGATTTCTTTAATTACCCGTTTCTGAGCACCTGTAAGTTCAAATGGCAGGTAATCATTATAGAATTTATTGAAATTGTCACCTACTTTCTCAAACTTCCAACCCGGTTGCATGGTATGCTGCAAGCGCAGTTTGGCAATCATAATCTGAGAAGCAAACAGCTCTTCCCATTTCAGTCGATAACGTGCCATTTGCATTTGCTCATCAGTATCAGGGAAGTGTATCCACTTGATAGCATGATAGCGATTGCAGAGTTTGTATTGACCAACGATATTATGGGACAGTACCTCCGGTATATCACCGGGTTTTATTCTCTCAAAAAGACTTTGAGTAAGTTTTGCAAAAGAGCGATTGCTGATTCCTTTTGCTTTCAGTTTTTCGGTAGTAGGGTATACGGGTTGCATACCTGCTGATGCTGTTTCAGCATTCCACACATCTACCTCAGGATGTGCCATATTCACTACACCATTAAAGACCGTTACTCTGCCAAAGACAATATATTTACCGTGTTCCTCCAAGATCTTTTTCATCCACTGTGCCCCCTGAAACCATACCAGGTCTATCTTTCCTGTTTCGTCATATAGGGTAGCGCCCAGTCTTTTTTTTCTACCTTCACCTTCTTCAAAAATGTTGACTATGGAGCCTGCTAACTGTACATACTCTGTACTATTAGGGTTAATAGCAGCTATTTTAGTGATCTGTGTACGATCGAAATAACGATAAGGGAAATGAAAAAGCAGATCACCGAAAGTATGTATGTCCAGCTCCTTCTTAAGCATTTCTCCACGCTGTGGCCCTACACCTTTCAGATATTCAATAGGGGAGTCTAATATGGAGGCAATGCTACTGATAGACTATGATTTTGATGATAAAAATAGGGAAGCAATAATGTATATAAAAGAAAAGTGGATAAGTTTTATTTCCCTTCCTTATCTACTGCCAGCACGGTTCTTAAATTGAGTTTTTTAGCAGCTTTCATTACAGTTACTATATTCTCTGCGTTCGCTTTCTTATCAGCATTGATCACTAATGTAGGTTCTGCATCCTGCGATTTAGATACCAGTTTAGAGATAGCACTCGATAAGGAGTCAACAGATGTAGCGCGGGTAGCTACGTAGAAATGCTGTGTAGAATCTATAGAAACTACCACTGTTTGTTTTGATTTAGTATCACTACTTGCCTTAGGTATAGACAGTTTTATCACGTTGGGATTGGCCAAGGTAGATATGATGAGGAAAAAGAACAACAGGATGAACAAGATGTCGTTCAGCGATGAAGTATGTGGTTCCGGATTTTCCCTTAAGTGTTTTCTGAGATTCATAACAGCTAAAGGGGATTAATGAGTTTGTTCCTGTAACATATCCAGAAAATCTGCAGATGCAGCTTCCATACGGTTCACATTCTTATTGATCTGTGCATTCAGGTAGTTATGCGCTACGTATGCCAGCAAGCCAATTATAAGACCTACGGCAGATGTTACCATTTTAGTATAGATACCACCTGCTATATTTTCTAAAGAGAAACCCTGATGTTGAATATTGAAGAACAAGATGATCATACCGGCAATGGTACCCAAGAAACCGAACATAGGTGCTATACCTGCGATAGTAGAAAGTATGGAAAGATTTTTTTCTAATTGATATATCTCAAGTTTGCCGGTATTTTCCATAGACTTTTCTATCTGGTCAATAGGTTTATTCATTCTACTCAGTCCTTTTTCTATCATACGCGGCACGGGACCTACAGAACTTTTGCACATAGACAAAGCACCTGGCAGATTATTACCCAACAGATGTTCGCGAACACGATTCATAAAATTGTGATCTATTGCGCCTGCTTTTCTAATCGTAGTATATCTCTCAACAAATACATATACTAATATGATGGAACATATCAGCAATGGTATCATTAATATTCCACCTTCCTTCAGCAGATAGAACAAAGATATTTTTTCGGGTGCAGCAGTAGCTACAGTTGCAGTAGTGTCGGTTACTGCTTTTGTGGCTTTATCTACCTGAAGTAACAATACGGATAATAATGACATGAATATCAATTTGCTTGTAAGCAAATGTAATAATTAGGAAACTTAAAACGAGGTTAAAATAAAAATGCCGAAATACTGGTAGTATTCCGGCAAATTATGATAATAAATAATGCTTATCCTATCGAAACGAGTTCAATTTCAAATATCAGATTCTCACCTGAAAGTGGGGGATTGGCATCCAGTATCACTACTTCGTCCATTACTTCTGCAATAACTACAGGAAATACATTACCCATGTTGTCACTCATATGCAGTTCCATTCCTATTACAGGTTGCATATCAGCAGGAAACTCAGACAATGGATATTCCATCATCATTTCTTCGCTGCGCTCTCCATATGCCTGGTCTACAGGTATATTCACTGTGATCTTGTCTCCTGGTTTCATGTTGATCACCGCATCATCAAAGCCTTTTATCACTTGGCCATTACCTACAGTGAACTCTAATGGTTCGCGACCTTCTGAGCTATCAAAAGTTGAACCGTCTGTAAGTTTACCATGATAATGCACACGCACGGTGTCGCCATTTTTTACTTGTTGCATGACAAATGTTTTATTTGTTTCTATAATGTGCGCAAGTTAGAGAGATAATATCAAAAACACAGGATTATCTTTGAGGAAATTTTAAGATAATATGAAGCCCTTGTTATTATTTAGTTGCCTGTGTTTATCTCTGATAGTGGGTGCTACCCCCCTTATACCTCAGGACACATCACATGCAAAACAAGTTAACTATGATACTCTGCCTGTTATGACAGGAGCAGATCAATTAGAAACCTATTTACCCCTTTTAAAAGGTAAAAAAGTAGCCTTGATCGTCAACCAAACATCTATTGTGGGCAACTACCATACATTGTTAGATACCTTACTGCATCGCAAAGTAATTATCAAAAAGGTATTCGTACCCGAACATGGCCTGCGTGGTATGGAAGATGCAGGAGCCACAATAAAAAACGGCAAAGATAAAGCTACTGGTATAGATGTATTTTCTCTCTATGGTAAAAACAAAAAGCCATCTAAAGAGCAATTATCAAATGTTGATGTATTGATTTACGATCTGCAGGATGTAGGAGCTCGTTTCTATACTTATATATCTACACTGCAATATGCTATGGAAGCATGTGCCGAGTTTGGAAAGGAGCTGTTGATATTAGACCGACCAAATCCTAATGGCTTCTATATTGATGGCCCAGTGTTAGATACTTCTCTTCGTTCTTTTGTAGGTATGCAACCTATACCTATAGTATATGCAATGACAGCGGGTGAATACGCGCAAATGTTGAAAGGTGAAAAATGGTTCCCGGGTGCTGAAAAATTGAAACTTAATGTGATACCATGTGTAAATTATGATCATAGTATCAGATATCATTTACCTGTACAGCCTTCTCCTAATCTTAAAACCATGACCGCTGTTTATTTATATCCTTCTTTGTGTTTGTTCGAAGGCACAGTAGTAAGTGTAGGGCGGGGTACAGATGTACCTTTTCAGGTATGGGGACACCCTGATTTTTATGGGCATGGCTTTTATAATTTCTTGCCTAAATCAGTACCGGGTGCAGAAAGCCCATTACATATGAACCGAACTTGCTATGGGCAGGTAGCCGCTATGGATTCATCTGAAGCCTCATTCATTTTAAAGAACAAGGTCCGTACTTTCTGGCTTAGCAGAGGTTATGAATGGTATCCTTATAAAGAGAAATATTTCAATAGTTTCTTCGAAAAACTATGTGGTAATAAGGAACTACGTGAGCAAATAGAAAAAGGAGTTTCGGAAGAAGACATACGTAAAGGATGGCAAAAGGATCTCAATAATTTCAAACAGATTCGTAAGAAATATCTACTTTATAAAGACTTTGAATAGTTTCAACTCCAAATATTGACATAAAAAAGCTCCACAAGTTGTGGAGCTTTTTTAATAAGCCAATTTGAGGCTATTAATTATAACTGAGATCCTTCACTAATCTTGCCGGAAGTGTTGGCAATAAATGTCTTGGTAATAAGAAAGATGTCAATTCTGCCACTTCTTTAAATACATAATGGCTATCAGCTGCTGCTTTCAGGTAATCAGCTCCTGAACTGCCGCCGGTACCTACACGCTTGCCTATAGTACGTTGTACCATATGTATATGTCTGTGTCTCCACATAGACAGCAATTCATCTATTTCCAATAAAGTACTTAATAATTCATATGGCAGGTGAAATAATGGATAATCACGATACAGCATAATGAACAGAGCGTTTCTGCTTGCATCAGACGATAGTTTGCGATCTTCTGGATAATTAGCATCATCCATAAAGATCATATCGAAACTACGAAGGTTAGCTTTTTCCATTTCAGATAGGCTATCATCATAAGCAGATCGGTACTGTTTCCAGAATTGGTTACTATCTTTATCATTCTCTCCCCAATAGTTCTTATCCTTAATAAAAGGCATGCGTTCCAGCCAATTATTAATAAGTACCAATAATGATACATTTGATTCTGCATCCTTTACTCTGTTTATATCCTGGGGGTTGAGCTGAGATAAATAATAACTTTTCCCATGTCTTTGCTCATAAGCCAAACCTAAAGAAGCCTCTATCATTTTGAATTGTATGCTCTGGAATCCGGATGCAGGGCGTAGCAGATCACGAAAATCCAAAAAATCCAATGGAGTCATGGTTTCAATCACAGTGATTTGATTCACAGCTATTTCTAATATCCTGCATATACGTTTCAGTCTATGTACAGAATTATATATATCAGGTGCACTGTTTTGAATATTAGGTTGTTTGAAAATATCTCTGATAATATCTAATTCATGCAATATCTGTTTGAACCATAATTCATAGGTTTGATGAATGATGATGAATAACATCTCATCATCTGCACGTATTCCTTCTTTACCACTTTCAGGTGTTTGTGCATTTAGTATTTTATCCAGCTGTAAATATTCACTATAATATACCGGAGCACGTTCTTTTTTTTCCATGGCGTTAAATTACTAAATGTATTTGGGAGCCTAAAATGAAAATTATTTGATACGTTATTAATATTCATACGAAAATATGCTTTCAGCATATTTTAGCAAAATATTGCATTATTTTTACGGTATACATAGCCAACAAATATGCCCAGTAAATTCTTACCATATATAGATGATCAATTATTACAGTCTAAGATCGGTGATGATGAGCAGATCATTGAATTGCTGGTGGAGCCCTTGCATGAAGAATTGTATAAAAGACAATCATTTGATTTTTTGGATGAGCTCTCTGATGGGCAACAACTCATGTTGTCTTTTGATTATGTAAGGAATCAGGTGTTGCAAGGTGGTTTTATACAATTGATACAAAATGGTTATTTAGGACTTTTACCATCTATGCCCGAATGGTTACAAATGGTGGATGCTCCGGAAATGGCAAAAGTAATAGATGATGTATTGAAGGTATATGTGCTCAATATTGATCAGCTGGATAAGGAAACTACTGTAGAGGAATTTGCAAGATTGTATGATGAGTTCAAAGAGTTTGAAATATTAGAAGCTACATTTAATTCTATATATCAAAACACATTGCATGCTATTACACAATATACATTGTCTCATTTATCTGATTTTTGCATTCAAAAATAGTTTGAATTCAAATGTCTTTTAATTGTTGTATTTTATTGAAAATCAATTATTTACACTATTTTTATTTTTTATTAATTTTAATTAAATTTTCACTATTAATGTAGTGAAAATTTGCTTTTGTAAATTGGTTAGTCCCATCAAAATACATCCAAATATTTTATAGTAGCTTAACGCAATTCAATATTATTTATTATTGAAAACAAAGTACTATTCTTTACCTTTGCAGCTCTTAATAAGGATCATGTTTACCTTTTGAATTTATATAAATGATTTCAATTTCTAATTTATCGCTTCGTTATGGTAAGCGTGTGTTGTTTGAGGATGTGAACATTCGTTTCACAGAGGGCAATTGTTATGGTATTATTGGTGCAAATGGCGCCGGAAAATCTACTTTTTTAAAGATCATATCCGGAGAGATAGATCCTACTACAGGTAGAGTAGAGATATCTAAAGATCAGCGCATGAGTGTGCTGAAACAAAATCACTACGAATTTGACGAAATCCCTGTACTGGAAACAGTAATACGTGGTAATAATAAATTATTTGATGTAATGCGTGCCAAAGATGCATTATATGCCAAAGAAGATTTTACTGAAGAAGATGGTATAAAAGCAGGAGAATTGGAAGGATTGTTTGCAGAAATGGATGGATGGAATGCCGAAAGTGATGCGGCTACTTTGCTGAGCAATTTAGGTATTAAGGAAGATGTACATAACAAACTACTGAAAGAACTGGATGGTAATCAGAAAGTAAGGGTCTTATTAGCTCAAGCGCTATATGGTAATCCTGATATCCTGTTATTAGATGAGCCTACCAATGACTTGGATCTGGAAACGGTGAGTTGGTTAGAGAATTTCCTGGCAGATTATGATAAGATCGTATTAGTAGTTTCACACGATCGTCACTTCCTGGATACGGTGTGTACCCATGTGGCAGATATAGATTTTGGTAAGATAACTACCTATACAGGTAACTACTCATTCTGGTACGAATCCAGCCAGTTGTTATTGAAGCAACGTAGTGAATCGAACCGTAAAGCTGAGGATAAGATCAAAGAATTGCAAGACTTTATCGCACGTTTCTCTGCAAATGCATCTAAATCTAAGCAAGCAACTAGTCGTAAGAAAGCATTAGATAAAATTAAATTAGAGGATATGACAGCCTCTAATCGTAAGTATCCAGCTATCCTTTTCAACAATCAGGTGCGTGAAGCTGGAGACCAGATATTAGAAGTAAAAAACTTAAGTAAAAGTATTAATGGGGAAGTAATGTTCAAAGACATTAGCTTCGACTTAAAGCGTGGACAAAAAGTTTATGTAATATCAGATAGTGGATTGACAACCAGTCAGTTCTACAAAATATTAGCAGGAGAAGATACAGCTTTTGAAGGTATGTATAAATGGGGTGTTACAGTAACGCCAACATATTTACCATCGGATAATAGTAGTTATTTTGAGGCTAAAGATCTGAACCTTATTGACTGGCTTCGTCAGTATTCTGAGGAAAAGGACGAAACCTTTATTCGTGGTTTCTTGGGTCGTATGTTATTCTCCGGAGAAGAAACATTAAAGAAATGTACGGTATTAAGTGGGGGAGAGAAGATGCGTTGTATGCTGAGTAGAATGATGATGTTAAAAGGCAATGTGTTGCTTTTTGACGAACCTACCAACCACTTGGATCTGGAAAGTATTACTGCCCTGAATAATGGTATGAAGGACTTTAAGGGTACCATACTTTTCACCACACGAGATCATGAGTTGGCACAAACTGTAGCTAATCGTATACTGGAAATAACACCTAATGGACTGATAGACCGTGAAATGTCATTTGATGAGTATATGACAGATGCCAGAGTTAAAGCCCTGCGTGCAGAAATGTACGGTGTGCCTGTAGCGTAAGTATATTATTATTATAAGTAATGGCTATTTGTTTAAATAACAAATAGCCATTACTTTTTACTGAGCACCAATGAATACCCATGAGTGTCCATATAGAGCTCCATCTTCCTCGTGTATGGTTAGGCTATCTTTATTATGTGGAAATGCAAATAATATACTATAATGTCTATGACTTTGTGTGCAACTATCATTTCTTAATGAAAAGTAATAGTTAGTTGTACCAAAATCGTCTGGTAGAAACCCGGGACTATATAAAATAATGGAGTCACTTGTAATAAACTGAACACGAATGGTATAGTTATACAGTGTATCATATCTTTCGAATATTGGTGACCCATCCTCTTCATTATATGAATGGAATATAGATGTGCCAGTGTATAGGTGAAGTACTGATGTATCAGTAGTAGGTGGATGAGGATGTAAATAGCTAGAAGATGTTGTGCTACTATCTCCGTGAAATGTTATAGCTGTATGTGTGGGATTATTAACAATGTTATTTGTGGTTATTTTTTGACAGCCATATATACAAATCATAACTGATAGGATAGCGATTGCGTATTTCATAGCATTATTTTGATATTTAAACGAAATATGCTATTTAATATTGTACGCTGTATAATTAATTATCTACATGAGATTTTATATCATACATGTTAAGTGGTATTATATATCTGTAGATATTTTTAGTTTTTTGATCCATTTAATAATGGCCAAGGTAATAATAGGAGCTCCTATAGCAGTAGGTAGTAGCCATAATATCCATGGAGGATCTATATGTATATTGTTAAGTAGGAATGCAGTACAAGTGGCAATATAGGCACCACCCATAGAGCCAATATGTCTAAGCAACCATTTCTTATTACGAGGTAGGAAGTTATCAGCATTATTATACATCTGTATATCGCGACGAGATAAGGAGAACATGATAAGCCCAAAAACAGATAGTATAGGAACAAAGTATTTATGTTCACTCATCATTATAGTGATAGGCCAAAGGATCATTACGATAGATGTGATAAATGCTATATAGAAAGGTATTTTATCTTTTATGCCTGGAACATAGGCATGTTTTAATCTCCAATTGTCAATAGATTTTTTTCCGCTATATGTGAGGTAAGTAGAAAATATAGCAATGGCTAACAGAAATGGGTTCCATTTCATAAGGGTCATACATAGGGCAGAAATACCTATGCCAAACATAGATGTATAATATATCTTACCTGATTGGGTGTGTAGCTTTCCTCCTTTTTTAGAGAATATAGCAAAAGCTCCTGAGCTTAACGCAGCTATACCTATTAATATATGTATGACAAGAAGGGTTTTATACATAAGGATGTTTAGTATAAAGTAATACTTTCTATTTGTTTATATAAATTAATGATAACCAATTTATAGTGTTGTTATATTTTTGTACTTACATGCATGGTTAAATTGGATCTTTGAATGCTATTGTGATAAATGTGTATATCTGATTTAATGAAATCCTTATCATCGCAAGTATAAGGATTGATGAACTGTTGAGGGTTTCTATCAATAAGTGGGAACCAGGTACTTTGTATCTGTACCATGATCCTATGGCCTTTTTTGAATACATGTGCTATGTCGGGTAAGGTGTATTTTACCTCTGTAATATCGTTGGGAGTAAAAGCCTGAGGTTTTTCGAAACTATTGCGATAACGACCACGCATTACCTCGCCACGAACCAACATCTGATATCCGCCCATAGGGTAAGGTTTACCATTGCCTTTTCCATCTGTACTGTCATTATATTGGAAATTATCAGGGAATACATCTATGACTTTGACCACAAAATCTGCATCGGTGGTAGAAATAGAGGTAAACAGATCTGCTATTACCGGGCCTGCAATAGTAAGATCCATCTGCAGGGTATCGGTCTGGAATGTCAAAACATCGGGACGGCGAGATGCAAAACGCTGATCATCAGTCATATATTCGCGGGTGCGTTGAAAATGTACATCCTCGGTATAAGGTACCGGATGAGCGGGATCGCTGGTATATTCTGAAAAAGATTTATTCGATTCTGAAGGTAGCCAATCCAGTTTGCCAGCGGGCTGCAGAAATAAGGATATCTCTTTTGTGGATGCCGGTGGCCAGGTATCGAACAGTTTCCATTCGTTAGAGCCCGAGAAGAAGATCGTATAGTCTTTGAATTTGTCAACACTACCTATTCCTTTTAGATAATAATTAAAGTAAGGAATTTCTATATGTTGCTGATACCATTCGGCAGTATTTGCCCCAAAACGTACATTACCCAGATATGCACCTGTGGATCTGTACCAGCCACCATGCGACCATGGACCCATGACTAGGCGATGTGAATTATGAGCTTTGGCAACAATGGCAGCTTGCAAATTCCAAGCACCAAAACAGTCTTCGGCATCGAAAAGGCCACCTACAATGAGTGTTGCAGTATTATTAGGTATATGTTGTACACAGCGGCGAGCATCGCGAGCCTGCCACCATGAATCGTAATCTGGATGTTGGTAGGTATCGTTCCAGTGTTTGAAAGTATCACCTATAAGACGGGTAAAGTTTTTGAGTGCACCGGTTTCTAGATAGAATTTGTAATTATCCTTGGTATAATAATTAAAAGGAATGCCGCTTTGAGTAGTGGGTACTGGGCGTGGAGCACCAAAAATAGTACAAAAAGCAAAATTGTCCATCAGGCAAAAAGCGCCATTATGATGTTCGTCGTCGCCAATGAACCATTCTGTAACAGGAGCTTGTGGACTGGCGGCTACCAATGCAGGATGCTGAGAAGCGGCAGCCATAGTAGCATAAAAACCCGGGTAAGAACTGCCTGTAACGCCAACTTTGCCATTATTGTTCTTGAGGTTATTCACCAACCAATCGATTGTATCATATGAATCGGAGGCCTCGTCTATGTCTTTGGTGCCTTTATCTTTTCTTACTTTATTTTCTATATAAGGGCGTATATCAACAAAATCGCCCTCGGACATATAACGGCCACGAACATCTTGGAGTACGATAATATAGTTCTCGCGTATATAAGCGTTCCAGTGATTGGAATAGAAAGATTTGAAAGCATCGGCACCATAAGGAGCTACCGAATATGGAGTGCGGTATAATAATATAGGGTGTTTTTCGCCGGCATCTGTGGGTTCGTAGATAGCAGTAAATAGTTTTTTGCCATCACGCATGGGGATCATTATTTCCGTTTTGGTATAATGTGTACGATACCAAATAGAATCGGCAGATGTTGTCTGTGCAGAAACATATAGCGGAAAGCAGAGCAACAATAATAATAAAGACCTAAGTGTAGACATATGAGGTAGCTTATATGTAAATATACAAAACCACAGTATGAATGAACTATTTTCGGTTTCAATTGTTAGGCTTTTGTTCTATAATTGTATCTTATGGTACCGTAGGCTTGAATAGGAGTGTCGTAAGTTTTGGGACGACACGAACTATTTAATATAAGACTGATTATTGAACATTCGCCCCCTAGGGCGACAGGGTGGGCTTGATTATTCCCGAATGGGAAGTGCACAATAACAATACTATTTGGAGATTAATTTAACACTTTCTACTAATGCGCCATCTAAATAAACGGTTCGCTTTTCGTCTTCAATTTGAAGGAAATTGACAGATGGCAATATAATGGGTGGATAGCCAGCATTAAGAGAAAGGTTAGATACAAATGTCCTTATATAAGGGAATGCAATAGCAGGTGCATTAATTATAGGGAAGGGCGATTTTATAAAGTCAAGTGTAATATCATCGTCAGTAGCAAACAAAAACACATAAGAGAACTTACAGATAAAGTCCTTTTGGCTTTGTAGTGTAATATGAAATTCAACAAAAAAATCTCTATTTCGCTGACTATAAAATGAAGCGACAAACCCAAATTCAAATTCATTTTCATTGCCTGTTGCATCAGCAGGGTTAGGGATCTGATCAAATTGGAGATTCCTTA
Organism: Bacteroidota bacterium; assembly: GCA_037144255.1. Lineage (GTDB taxonomy): Bacteria > Bacteroidota > Bacteroidia > Chitinophagales > Chitinophagaceae > JBAWXE01. The sequence continues at coordinate 19,127 of JBAWXE010000045.1, forward strand.
TAAAAAATTGCGATAATTGAATTTGCATAATTAAGCGGCCATTGCATAAGAATACTTGCCGGGTTCAGATGTATATTTCATGCCCGGTATACTTAGCATATTGTTTACAGGAATTGATGTCAATTTCTTGTCTTCGCCATTGCAATTGGTATCTGATGTATCAACAATCATATACCCAAGGTCATTAAATTGTTGGATAAGAACATCCGCAGATGTTTCACTAAAAAACTTATCCATTCTCTTTTTTATCGCTTCGTAGTTCATGATATTTTCCCTCTTGAATATTCCTTTATAGTAGATTTTGCTATATTCTTAGTTGGGTTATTCACCGCAAAGATAGTAACATTTGCGATTCTAGACGGTAATTTATATATTCTTTGAACGCCAAACCTAATATATACATTAGCTTTAACAAATTCTATTTCAATATTTTTTTTCATAGTTTTAATAACATCAACGTCAGAAACATCTTTATTAAATGATTTTCCACCCGTTTTTAAACTTTCTTTAATTATAGCTATACATTTATCCCGATATTCATTAAAAAGTTTATTGCCCATAGGGATAGTTAAATCTAAAAGCTTTTCGTCATTATATTTAATTTTCGCTTCTAAAACAACATACTCTTCATAATTGAATGTTCTTAAATCGTTGTTCCATGATTAATCGATTGCATATTCTGCTGCATATTGGTGTGGGGGATTAGCATTTACTCCATCAACAAAGAAATATACTGCATCGCCGTACCATTCATCATTTTTAGATTCGTTAAAATTGTTTTCCAATATGCTTTCTCGGTTATCAATGGACGTGCCATGATATCCGATTATTTTTGGGTGTTGTGCATATTGGAATATTGACATTATATTAATGGCATTCAGTTAACAATAATAATAACTATTTATTTAAAAAACAATGAGTTATTTATTAAAGTATGATTACTTGTCACAGTATCTTTTTGTTATTTAGCTAGTTTTAGTAGGTTAGTGTAAACTTGTTATCATGGAAACAATATTAACCATAGAAGAAGTAGAAATTCTTGAATCTATATTAAAGCACATCCCATTTGAAAAACCGTTTAAGGTTGAGATTTTATATTACGAGTATATTTTAAAGGTAATTATATTCCCTGACGATATGTTTGGGGTTAACATAAGAGTAGCGCATCAAGATTTAATGTCTAGGAATGTATATATGCATATATATGTGTATTTGCTCGAAAATGCCTTTGCAATAAAAACCGATAATGTTCATGAATTACTTTTAACCCTAAAAGGGAAAGCTCTTGTCGGATTCAAGTCATTAAAACTTTATAGGGAAGGACTTAAATATTATTATAATGATGAGTTAAAAGATGCGGTTAATAAATCAATAAGTCAGCTAGCTCCATATGGAGAGTTTTCATTGCGCCCATCATTCCCATCAAATTATATGAACCCTAATGATGTTCATAACCCCATAGAAAGAGCTAAGTATGAATAT
>JBAWXE010000046.1:0-20200 GCA_037144255.1 Bacteroidota bacterium
GAGGTAAGCCTTTTTCTTTGGCTACCTGACGGCGCAGATCTTTGAGCATATCGAAGAGGACAGGATCGGCAGCCAGAGGGCCACCACCTGCAGCAGTTTCTTCTTCATCGTCGGGAGCTTCGGTATACTGATGATTGAGCGATACCATGATAGAGTAAGGTTTCTTGAGGAATTTCCTACCCTTATCAGTGATCTTCAGTAAACCATATTCTTCAATATCCTTGCGGATGATACCTTCCAGCATCATTTGGCGGATGAGAGATGTCCAGAAATTGACATCCATCTCCATGATGAGGCCGGAGCCAAAACATTTGAGCGTATTGTGGCGGTAGGTCTGTACCTGTTGGTTGCTTTTGCCCAAGATGATATTCACTACATAGTCTATAGCAAAACGCTCATCGAGTTCGTGTAAAGTATCGAGTACTATCTTAACGCTATCTTTTACTTCTATTTTTTCTTTAGGGTTCAGGCAGTTGTCGCAATTGCCACAATTGTCTTGTTTATACTCCTCGCCGAAATAGTGTAACAATAATTTACGACGGCAAACACTACTTTCTACATAAGCTAGTGTCTCTGAAATTAACTGCGCACCCATTTCGCGTTCGCTCAATGGTTTATCGCGCATCAGGTGTTCCAGTTTTTGTACATCCTTGTGAGAGTAGTAGAGCATACACTTACCTTCCAGTCCATCGCGGCCGGCACGACCTGTCTCCTGATAATAATTCTCCAGCGACTTAGGTACATTGTAATGTATCACAAAACGTACATCAGGCTTATCTATACCCATACCAAAAGCGATGGTGGCCACTATTACATTTACTTCCTCCATCAGGAACATATCCTGACGTTGGGAGCGTATGGGAGCATCCAACCCCGCGTGATATGCCACAGCAGAGATGCCATTGGCATTGAGAGTACTGGCCAGTTCTTCAGTGGTCTTGCGGTTGAGGGTATAGATGATACCACTCTTACCTTTCATAGAGTTGATGAACTTGACAATGCTTTTGAGTGTTTGTTCTTTTTTGCCTTTAGGTACTATCTCGTAATAAAGATTAGCACGATTGAAAGAAGAAATAAAGATATTGGCATTGTGTAAGGCCAAATTCTTTACTATATCATCTTGTACTTTGGGAGTAGCGGTAGCGGTAAGAGCAATGATAGGTAAGTTAGGATCGATCTCGGTGATCATATCGCGGAGTTTACGATACTCAGGACGGAAATCGTGACCCCATTCTGAAATACAATGCGCCTCATCTACAGCAACGAAAGAAATATTGATATCTGCAAAGAAAGAAATGTTCTCTTGTTTGGTAAGTGTCTCAGGTGCTACATAGAGCATTTTGGTGCGGCCTTCTACTAAGTCGGTCTTTACTTTCTTTTGTTGTGCCTTGCTTAAAGTAGAATTGAGAAAGTGAGCGATATTATCCTGACTGCTGTAACCGCGAATGAGATCTACCTGATTTTTCATTAATGCGATAAGCGGAGAAACGATAATGGCCACCCCCTCGCTGAGTAATGCAGGTAACTGGTAGCAAAGAGACTTGCCACCGCCGGTAGGCATGATGACAAAAGTGTCTCTGCCTGATAGTATACTTTTTATGATCTTTTCTTGTTCATCCTTAAATCCGTCGAACCCAAAATGGTCGTGAAGGGCTTTCTTGAGATTTATTTTTGATTTGTCTGTACTTGTAGCAGCACCCATACACTAATTGTTTTACCTGAAGTACCTTAAATTATCCGCAGATTATATGATATAAAAATATATTTCTATTGAAAGGACTGCGAATTTACGAAATACAAGTTAATAAAAAGCAGCGAGAGATACAATGATTTGCTAAATAATACTTGAACAATAAGAAATATATTATTGAGAAGCTGATTGGGTAAGGAGTATGCTTTATTTAGAAGATGTGAAAAGGCTTATTCTATTGATAAATAATGGGTTTTAAAGTCATAATTTTTATCAAGGAATGTAGTGAGTTGGGTGAAATGAGAAGGGTTGGCAATGAAATCGCACTTTGAAGTATCTACCATCAAGATCTTACAAGGTTGTTGTTTGAGATATTGGGTATAGACATTCTGTACATTTTCCAGATATGAGTCAGGAATTTGTTGCTCGTAGCTGCGACCTCTTTTATGGATATTCTGTTGGAGTTTATTGATAGGAGAATGCAGATATATTAAAATATCGGGTGTGGGTACCTGAGTGTTAATGATGTTGAACAACTTTTGAAAGAGGTCATATTCATCATTTTTAAGATTGATATTGGCAAAGAGATTGCACTTGGTAAAAGTGTAATCGGTGACAATGTTTTGCTGAAATAAGTCTTGAGCAACCAGTTTTTTTAATTGTGAATAACGGTCTGCCAGAAAAGATAATTCCAGTGGGAAAGCATAGCGTTCAGGGTCTTCGTAGAACTTAGGCAGAAAAGTATTGTCGGCAAATTCTTCTAATATCAGTCGGGCATCGTAATGAGTAGCAAGTATCTGAGCCAGAGTTGTTTTTCCGGCACCAATATTTCCTTCAATGGCAATATAACGGTAAGGCATCATCAGATGGTAAAGATAATGCAAAGGCAAAAGAGGATTTAATTTATAAATATCAAATAAGTGGGCCGCTGAACTTTTGTACCTCGAGAGGGTCTGAGCATTCGTCCAGTAATTGTATGGATGTTTTTTGCAATGTAGGGTGTAGGAAGCTTGGGGCAATCTCGCAGAGGGGAATTAAAGTAAATCGGCGAGTGGAGATATAAGGATGTGGTACCTGTAGATCGGATAGGGAAACTATTTGATGACCATAATATAATATATCAATATCTAAGCTGCGTTGCCCCCATTTTATGTCCCTTTGGCGGCCCATAGAGGCTTCAATAGACTGGGTAATACTTAATAACCCAGATGGGGTGAGAGTGGTATGTATAAGAAGTACTACATTTAGGAAATCCGGCTGGGCCTCTAAACCCCATGCGGAGGTCTGATATACAGATGAAGTGAGGATAACAGGACCGCATAGCTTTCCTATTTGTTCCAATGCGTTTTGCATCCAATTTAGGCGGTTGCCCTCATTGCTGCCTAATAGTAGATAAACTTCATTCATTATAGTATGTAAAGATAAAATGAGAATGATAACTTTGTTTATAAATCAAAAATCAATATAAGTAATGAAACAATTCTTTAAAATGTTCTTTGCGTCTTTACTCGCTATGATAGTGGCAGGCGTAATAGTATTTGGTTTGCTGATAGGACTGATAGTAAGTGCGGTATCAAAATCTATGTCATCTGACAAAGAGAGCAAAGTGAAAGCAAGTAGTATATTGGTGATAGACCTGAAGAAAACGTTTCATGAACAAGGAGAAAGTAATTCTCTGGCTGCAATTACAGATGGCTCTGCATTTGCATCGGGTATTTATGATATTACCCGTTCATTAGCAGCAGCTAAAAAAGATGATAATATCAAAGGTATATTGTTGAAATTGGAAGAGACACCTAATGGCTGGGCCACATCTGAACAACTACGTGAAGCGCTTTTGGATTTTAAATCCAGTAATAAATTTATCTATGCCTATGGTGAGGATATTCCACAGAAAGCTTATTACATAGCAACTGTTGCAGATAGCATTTTTGCTAACCCTGTAGGTGGAGTAGAGTTGAAAGGATTTGCTACAGAGCTGGCTTTCTTTAAAGGGACTTTAGAAAAGCTAGAAGTACAACCTGAGATATACTATGCAGGTAAATTCAAGAGTGCTACAGAACCTTTCAGGGCAGATAAGATGAGCGAACCAAACCGTTTGCAAGTAATGACCCTGCAAGGTAATTTCTGGAATGAATTTATAGCAGCAGTAGCCAAACATGCAGGTACAGATGCAGCTACAGTGAATGACTGGACAGTAAAGGGCTTGATACAATTTCCGGCAGATGCATTGAAATATAAACTGGTAGATGGAATACGCTATTGGGATGAGGTAGAAGTTCTGTTACGTTCAAAAACAGGACTTAAGAAAGATGAAGCTATACACTACACTAGTATTGACGACTATGCTGATAATGTAAAACGTAATCGCAAGATCAGTGAAAAGAAAATTGCACTACTGTTTGCAGAAGGTAATGTAGTAGATGGTAAAGGTGATGACTATCAGATAGCATCTGAGGATATGGCAGAGACCATAGCTAAGATTCGTAAGGATGATAAGATCAAAGCAGTAGTACTACGTGTGAATTCTCCGGGTGGAAGTGCGTTAGCATCAGAAGTAATCCTGCGTGAATTGCAATTGCTGAGACAAAAGAAACCATTGATAGTGTCTATGGGAGATGTAGCTGCATCAGGTGGATATTATATTGCTTGTCAGGCAGACAGTATCTTCGCTATGCCATATACTATTACAGGTAGCATAGGTGTATTCAGCATGTTGTTCAGTGCTGAAGGATTGATGAAACATAAGCTGGGTGTAACTTTTGATGGAGTAAAGAATGCTCCTTATGCAGATATTCCAACAGTATCTCGTACCATGACTGCAGATGAAGGACAGCGTATGCAAAATTCGGTAGATAATATTTATTCTATTTTTAAAAGCCGAGTATCTGTTGGGCGTAAAATAAGCGTAGAAGAAGTAGATAGCATAGCTCAAGGCCGTGTATGGACAGGTAGAGATGCACTGAAGATCAAACTGATAGATGGTCTTGGGAACTTGGACAGAGCGTTACAAAGTGCAGCTGCCATGGCAAAATTGTCTGATTATTCAGTAAGTACCTACCCTGGTGCTGTAGATAAATTTGAAAGCCTGATGCGCAAACTAAAAGGAAATAGGGCAGCTGCAGCAGCCATTCAAACTACCCTGCAAAATGAATTAGGCTCTGATTACGAATATTATCAACAACTGAAACAACTACGAAAAATGAATGGTAAAGCAATGATGTCTATGCCGTTCAGCTATAATATGAAATAAAAATTTGTTGGTTTTTAAAAGGTTAGCCCCGCTGCAGACATGCAGCGGGGCTTTTTTTTGAAAAAATATATAATCAATAAATCCAAACAACTATGCCTGCCGTATATGATATCGAAACATTTAATAACCATTTAAATTATTCTTTATGAAACGTCCAATACTGATACCGGTAATGGCTATAGCATTGCTGGCAGTTAACACTACACAAACCTATGGAGGTAGTAAAGAAAAAACCGTAATGGTAGGCGGTGCACCAATGTATCCATCGAAGGACATTGTGCAAAATGCACTGAACTCAAAAGATCATACCACTCTAGTAGCAGCAGTAAAGGCCGCCGGACTGGTAGAAACACTTGAAAGTGCCGGACCTTTTACGGTTTTTGCACCCACCAATGCAGCATTCGGTATGCTACCTGCAGGTAATGTAGATAACTTACTAAAACCTGAAAATAAGAGCAAATTGAGTTCTTTACTTACATACCATGTAATAGCCGGAAAAATGGATGCCAATGACCTAATGGGAAAAATTAAATTGGGAAATGGTAAGGCAATGTTAAAAACCGTGAATGGAGAAGAACTGACCATAATGCAAAAAGGTAAGACCTTGATGATAAAAGACAGTAAGGGCGCTATGGCAATGGTAACAATAAAAGACGTATATCAAAAAAATGGTGTTATACATGTTATAGACCATGTATTAATGCCTTAGCTTGTTTGTTTGCTTCATAGTATCTTTAGGGGGGAATTCTTTCCCCCCTTTTTTTATTTTTATTAATTATTAAAAACACCTGTGAAGAAGGAAAGCATCTCGGTATTCGATATTTTTAAAATTGGCATTGGCCCCAGTAGTTCTCATACACTAGGACCATGGCGTGCAGCTTTACGTTTCTTAGATAATTTGCATCATTACGGTAGCCTTAATGAGGTAAGATCATTAAAGGTTTTGTTATATGGTTCTTTGGCCAAAACAGGTAAAGGACATGGCACAGATGTGGCAGTGATTTTAGGATTGTGTGGCGAAGACCCGGTGACATTTGATGTGAATCAGATAACACCACGCATGGAGCATATAGCAGAGAATAAACACATGAAGGTGAGAGGTGAGAAAGATATTTCCTTTGACCCTAGTGTAGATGTTGTTTTCTTGTACGATGATTCTTTGCCTTATCATCCTAATGCGCTCACATTCCTATGTACCTTTAATGATGGGAAGGAAATTGCAGAAACATACTACTCTATAGGTGGTGGATTTGTAGTAAAGGAAGGAGAAGAAAATGGTGTAGGAAATGCAGTGGAATTACCGTTCCCTGTAGAGAAATCGGACCAGCTGATACACTGGTGTATGACCACAGGCCTGAATATAGCAGAGGTAGTACTGAAAATATGGGAGATCATGCGCGACTGTATCTATCGAGGTTGTCATATTGGTGGTGAATTGCCAGGCGGATTGCATGTCATGAGACGTGCTGCTGCATTGAATAAAAAGTTACTGAAAGGAAAGACTTACAATAGCTATAATGAATGGGTAGATTGCATTCGTACAGGTGGTAACAGTTTTCAGTACATACTGGATTGGGTATCTTGTTTTGCACTGGCTGTAAATGAAGAGAACGCCTCATTTAGCCGGGTAGTGACGGCGCCTACTAATGGAGCTGCCGGGGTAGTACCGGCTGTGTTGCAATATTTTGTCACCTTCTGCGATGGTTTTGATGATGATAAGATCGTCCATTTCCTATTGGCAGCATCAGAGATAGGAAGCATATTTAAGAAAGGAGCTACTTTGTCTGCAGCTATGGGTGGTTGTCAGGCAGAGATAGGTGTTTCCTCATCTATGGCAGCAGCAGCCCTTACCGAAATTATAGGTGGTAGTGTAAGACAGTGTCTGATGGCAGCGGAGATAGCAATGGAACATCATTTGGGTCTTACCTGCGATCCGGTAGGTGGGCTGGTACAGGTTCCTTGTATAGAACGTAATACCATGGGAGCTATTAAAGCTATTACTGCATCTCAGTTGGCATTGCAAAGCAATCCGGATAATGCACGCATATCGTTGGATGTAGTAGTGAATACCATGTGGGAGACCGCACTGGATATGAACCATAAATATAAAGAGACAGCTGAGGGGGGATTGGCTACCAATATACCGATCAGTTTAAGCGAGTGCTAATTTTTTACTATTTATTTTTGATACATGACCGAACAGTTTTTGAATCAGCTTTTCCCAAAGCATACAAACAGTAATAACTTCTTCCTTATGGCAGGACCATGTGTGGTAGAAGGAGAAGAAATAGTAATGAAGACTGCTGAAAGGATCATTGAGATCTGTACTAAGTTGCAGATACCATATGTATTCAAGGCCTCTTATCGCAAAGCTAATCGTACCCGTCTGGATAGTTTTACAGGTGTTGGTGACGAGAAAGCATTGCAGATACTGAGCAAAGTGCGCGATACATTTCAAGTACCTGTAGTAACAGATATACACGCTGCTGATGAAGCAGTTATGGCTGCGGCACATGTAGATGTGTTGCAGATACCTGCATTCCTTTGTCGCCAGACAGATATTTTGATTGCGGCAGCAGCTACAGGCAAAGTGGTGAATGTGAAGAAAGGACAATTCCTTTCTCCTGAAGCTATGAGTTTTGCAGTAGATAAATTGCGCCAGAGTGGTAATGAACGCATCATACTTACAGACCGCGGAGTAATGTTTGGTTATCATGACTTGATAGTAGACTACCGTGGTATACCTATCATGAAGGGGTTAGGTGTGCCTGTAGTATTAGATTGTACACACTCTCTACAGCAACCCAACCAAACAAGTGGTGTAACAGGTGGTAATCCACAAATGATAGAAACTATTTGTAGGGCAGGTATAGCAGTGGGTGCAGATGGACTGTTCATAGAAACACATCCTGAACCGGCTAAGGCGAAATCTGATGGTGCAAATATGCTCCGTTTAGACCTGCTGGAAGGATTATTGACCAAAATGGTGCGTCTGAGACAGGCTTATTTGGATACTATATAGTATTTAAGACTCATTCATATAGGTTAATCATATAATAATTCAATACTAAGAGCTATTTTGCGGCTCTTATTTAATAGTATAGTATGGCTACTTTCAAGAGGTCTTTTCAGCTGCTCACTATTGCAGCTTGTTTATCTACTTCGTTATTCGCACAAAAGAAACAATTCACAATGGCAGAAGCGGTGAATGGTATGACTACCACGCTAGCTCTACAGAGTGTGAAACAAGCCAGTTGGCAGCCTGGAACAGAAAAATTCTGTCAGGTTGTTACAACAGCAGGAGGCGAAGCTTGGATATCCAGAACATTCCCTAAAGACAAAAAAGATAAAGGCACTGTAGATACTATACTTACTTTAGATCAATTGAATAGTGCATTGTTCTCCAGTCAGCCACTAAAGACATTTCCACAGATCAAATGGCTGGATAAGGACTATGTGTATTTCATGAAGGGTAAAGAAATAAAAAGAGGTTTATTGACTGCTAATGGTATCACATGGGAGAGCTGGATAAACCTGCCCGATGATGCTGACAATATAGTGGTAGACAGACACATGTTTGTAGCATATACTATCAAGAATAACCTCTGGATGTCTACTAAAGAGAATGGCACACAGATCACTAACGAAACTGATCCCCATATTTTATTTGGTCACAAGGTGCATCGTGATGAGTGGGGTATCGACAGAGGAATTTTCCCTTCTCCACGTGGTAGTTATCTGGCATTTTACCGGATGGATGAAACTATGGTTCAAGATTATCCTATCATTCGGTGGAATGAAACGCCGGCAAAAGTAGATATCATCAAATACCCAATGGCGGGTGGCCCTTCTCACGAAGTAACAGTTGGTATATTCAATCCGGGTTCTAACGAGATCATATATTTGCAAACAGGAGAGCCTAAAGATCAATACCTTACTAGTGTTACATGGAGCCCAGATGAAAAATTTATTTATGTTGCATTGTTGAACCGCGATCAGAATCATTTAGTATTGAATAAGTACGATGCCCGCACTGGCATCAAAGAGAAAACCATGTTGGAGGAAAGTGACCCTAAGTATGTGCATCCGGAACATCCACTCACATTCGTTCCGGGCGATGATGAGCAATTCATTTGGTGGAGTGACAGAGATGGATATCGTCATTTATATCTATACAATATAGAGGGTAAATTGCTGAAACAATTGACGAAGGGTAAATATAATGTGAATGAAATTGTGGGTTTCAAAGCGGGTGAGAAGCAAGCTATCATTGCTACATCTGAAGAGTCTCCTCTTGAAAAGAATATTTATTTGATAGGATTAGGTAGCAATCATCAGGAGCGTTTGGACAAAGCCGCAGGTATGCACAATGCAATAGCTTGCGAAAATGGAAAGTTTATTTTAGATACCTATAGTTCATCTGGTGTTCCTAAAAAATATGAAGTACGTGCTACTGATAGAAATTTCAGCCAAGTGATATTGGATGCACCTAATACATTGGAAAATTATGACAGGGCACAAGTGAAAAATATTACTCTTAAAGTGGATAAAAATCCCCAATTATATGGTAAGCTGATACTGCCACCCAATTTTGATGAAAAGCATAAATATCCTGTGATCGTTTATTTATATAATGGTCCTAATGTGCAATTGATACATAATTCATTTCCGGAGAGTGGTAACCTCTGGTACGAGTATATGGCACAGCATGGCTATATAGTTTTCTCTATGGATGGCAGAGGTAGCGCTAATAGAGGCGTGGCTTTTGAGCAAGCAACTTTCCGCAAATTAGGACAAGTGGAAATGGAGGATCAAATGCGCGGTGTACAATATCTGAAAGCATTACCTTATGTGGATACTCAACGTATAGGTGTACATGGATGGAGTTACGGAGGATTTATGACCACATCTTTGATGTTGAAATACCCGGGAGTATTCAAATGTGCAGTAGCAGGTGGCCCTGTTATGGACTGGAAAATGTATGAAGTGATGTATACAGAACGCTATATGGATACACCACAACAAAACCCTGAAGGTTACGAAGAGGCTAATTTGCTAACCAAAGTAAAGAACCTGAAAGGTAAGCTGATGCTGATACATGGCACAGATGATAATACAGTTGTGTGGCAACAGTCGATCGATTTTATTAAGAAATGTGTGGACGAAGGTGTACAAGTAGATTATTTTGTCTACCCGGGTTATGAACATAATGTACGTGGTAAAGATCGCGTACATCTAATGCAAAAAATAACAGATTATTTCGATCAGAATTTGAAATAAACTAATTTAAATTATCTCATTTTTCTGAAGAAGTAATTATCCTTGATATACTTGGCATTGAATCGTCCATGAGAATGCGATTCCATTAATTGAGTGTAGATGTCTTGGGGAATATCCGCGTATAAATAAATGCTACCTGTGTGAAATTCAATTTCCAAGGCGTGTGAATTATTATCATATCCTATCGATGCTATCTTAGATGATTGTACTTCCTTTCTCATCATATCTACTTATTTGCTTACCAAATGTTTACAAGAATATTATACTAAATATTTATTTTTAATATATTATTCATGTGTATGTAAATTGTATTTTATCTCTTGAATTATTAACGCAAATACAATGCCAAAGTAATGGAAAATTAAAAATTTGAGAATAATAAATGTGTAATTGATTGGTTATTAGAAATAGCCAAGGAATAATTTTGCATGAGTGGTATATTCAATATTCACTTCATCGCCTGTTTCAAATTGATGATAGTCGTTTTCATTTACTTCTATACTTATTCTGGTATCTGAATCTATGTAAAAAAAATAGACATGATTCCTTGGCATGTATTGTTTTCTGGTGATGTGGGTACGTTCAATGGTCTTTGTTTGTGATTTAATATCCCATTGTATTTTTCTTAAATTGAAACGGTATGCAGTCCATACAGCACCAATAGATAAGAACAAAAGTGCGGTTACTGAGGTGAAAAACCTGCTCATGGAGAATGCATTCTCAGCATCTTCTGTTACACGATACCAGGAGCCTATAAAAGGTAGCACAAAACACACTACCATCAGAATACGAAACGCTTTATAGTACTGTTTACGGTCTTTCTGTTCCTTATCTTTTAGGAATATAAGCTCATCAGCTTCTAAAGGTTCCGTATATCGGCGTATCAATGTAGACACTAGCCATTATTTAAAATCATAGACATGAGCATATTTATCATTTACATAGTGCATGAATGATGAAAAATCCAATCCTCTACCTGTAATTCGATTACATAATTCCTCAGACCTATATCTACGCCCATGCTGATGTACTTTAACGCGTAGCCATAGCAGCAGATTGCCCAATTGACCTTGTTCTATCTCTTGTATCAGCGTTGGCATTTCTTTTTTAGCATGCTCAAAGAACTGTGCAGCATAAAAACTCCCCAATGAATAGGTAGGAAAATATCCAAAACTACCATGACACCAGTGTACATCTTGTAGCACACCAGTCTTGTCATCGACAGGGGTAATGCCTAAATACTTTTTATACATGCTATTCCATGCATCACGAAGGTCCTTAAATTGCAGCGACCCGTCTATCAGTGATTTTTCTATCTCGTAACGTATCATAACATGAAAATGATAGGTCACCTCATCTGCCTCGGTGCGTATAAGAGATGGCATCACCTTATTCATTCCTTTAAAAAAGTTCTCTGTTGTTACTTTTCCTAAAGCATCAGGGAATGATTTTTGTAATATAGGGTAGAAATATTTCCAAAAAGACAACCCGCGCCCTATACAGTTCTCCCACAGTCTCGATTGAGATTCGTGTATAGATAATGAAGTGGCATTGCATATTGGCATGCCATATTCTTTTTCAGGCAGCCCTTGTTCATACAGAGCATGGCCACCTTCGTGAATACTACTCCATAGCAGCGATGCAAAATTATGTTCATCAACCCTTGTAGTGATTCGTACATCTGTAGGTGCAAATGATGTAGTAAATGGATGTTCAGATATATCTTGTCTGCCTGCCTCAAAATCATAGCCCATTTTCTTCAGCACTTCTATAGAAAAATCCCATTGCTGTTGTTTAGGATAGTACTGATCAAAAAAAGCATCATTCACCTGTTGGGCATCTTCTATTTTTTTCAATAGACAGGGTAGTTGCTCTTTCACCATTGTAAACACAGGTTCTAACATCGCGACTGTAGCTCCTTTTTCATATTCATCCATCAGTGCATCATATGGGTGATGTTCATAGCCATACATGTCTGCCTGTTGCCTTTTCAGGGCCACCATTTTCTCTAATTGCGGTGCATAGATGCTATAGTTATTTTTGCTTCGAGCTTGTATCCATGCATCATAACTAAAGCTGGATTGTGTGGTGATAGCTTCAATAAATTCTGGTGTCAGCTTTTTATTCTTTTCCAGATCTTCCAGACTAAGCCTTACGTTTATTTGCTCATCCCCCCTCAGGTCTTTCCTGGTAACTAATTCCTGCAATACGGATTGATACTTATCACTAGTCATTAATTCATGGGCCTGAGAGGCTAGGGTAGCTAATTGTCTGCCTCTATATGGAAATCCCTTGGCAGGCATATATACCTCCTGATCCCAACCTAATATTGCCGATGCAAATTGAAGGTCTGTTGCCTTTCGAGAAATAGTTTGATATTCCAGATATAGGTCCCGGCTATTTTTATGACTCATGTCCTGTGTTTGCTTGTAATTATATGATTATTCTTCCTGTGTTTCCAGGCGTTCTACTTTTATAATGCCTGATAGTGAACTCAAGCCCTGACTCAGTTTGTCCAGTTCATCCCTATCATGTACATATACCATGATGGTTCCCTCAAATATCCCATCCTTAGAGTCTATACTTAATGAACGCATGTTCATTTTCAGGTCGCCTGATATGATATTGGTGATCTTCTGTATCACACCTACATCATCCAAACCGGTGATGCGTACCCCTGATAAGAAAGATATCTCTTTATTCTTGGCCCATTTGGTTTTTACTACTCTATGACCATAATGGGCTAGTAGTTGTGCTGCATTAGGACAGTCTGTACGGTGTATCTTCAGTCCTTCGCCAGATGTGATAAATCCAAACACGTCATCTCCCGGTATAGGCTGGCAGCATTGTGCCAGTTTATATAGTATCTTATCAGAGCTTTCGCCAAATATGATCAGTTCTGCACCTTTACCTGTTTTATGCTTCAGATCCTCATCCGGCAACAGATTTTTGGTATCTATTTTTATCTCCTTGTGTGGCTGCTGTAGCTTATCGCCATAAAGAGTAAATTCTTTCAATTCTTTTAGGTCTATATTGCCAACAGCTATGGCATAATATAGATCCAATGGTGATGTTTTTTTGTAGTAAGCACAGAGCTCGTTAATATTATGTTGCGAAACGGCTGCGCCCATATGTTCCAGCTTACGGCGCACAGTCGCTTTGCCATCTTCTGCTATTTTACGTTTCTCTTCTTTGAGGTAATATTTGATCCTCGACTTGGCCTTGGCGGTTATTACAAAGCTCAGCCAGTCCTCAGATGGCCTTTGTTTAGATGACGTGATCAGCTCTACTTGATCTCCACTATTCAACTGGTGACTCAGTGGTACTAATCTGTAATTCACTTTAGCACCTATGCAGCGTGCACCTAGCTCCGAGTGAATATCAAAAGCAAAATCCAATGCGGTAGCACCTTTTGGGAGTACCCGCATATCACCTTTGGGAGTGTATATGTATATCTCTTCTGTGAAAAGATCTAATTTGAAATCCTGTAAGAAATCTAGCGTATCAGTATCCGGATTACTCAGTATATCACGCAGATGTTGCAGCCAGCTATCCAGTTTACTTTCCTGTGCACTGGTAGCACCTTCTTTATATTTCCAGTGTGCAGCTAGTCCTTTTTCTGCTATCTCATTCATCCTCGCAGATCGTATCTGCACTTCTACCCATCGTCCTCCAGGCCCCATAACAGTAGTATGTAGTGCCTCATACCCATTGCCTTTAGGTACACTTATCCAGTCTCTTAATCGCTCAGGACTAGGGCGGTAAAAGTCAGTTACTATAGAATATACTTTCCAACAATCTTCTTTTTCTCTTTCTATTGGAGAGTTTAGGATAATTCGTATGGCGAATAGGTCATAGACTTCTTCGAACACCACATGCTTGGTGCGCATTTTCTCCCATATAGAGTGTATGGCTTTGGGGCGGCCATATATATCAAAGTCAAAACCGCTTTGTTGCAGTTCATCTTTTATTGGTTTGATGAATTCATTGATGTAACGCGTGCGGTCACGTTTTGTCTCTTTAAGTCCCTTGGCTATCTCAGTATATACTTCCGGTTGTGTATACTTCATGGCCAGATCTTCCAGCTCTGATTTTATCTCATACAATCCCAACCTATGCGCCAGTGGAGAATAAATGTATGTCGTTTCAGACGATATTTTCAATTGCTTTTCACGACTCATACTCTCCAGGGTACGCATATTGTGTAGCCTGTCTGCCAGCTTTATCAATATCACCCTCGGGTCATCGGCTAGTGTCAGTAATATCTTTCTGAAATTCTCTGCCTGTATGGTAGTATCCGCTTTTAGGTCTACAACATTTGATATTTTGGTAAGCCCATCTATGATCTTGGCAAAATTGCTCCCAAATTCCCTTTGTATATCCTCCAGCGTTATTTCTGTATCTTCTACTACATCATGTAATAAAGCACATATAGATGATGTGACCCCCAATCCTATTTCTTCTACTACTATTCTCGCTACTGCTAGTGGATGCAATATATAAGGCTCTCCCGATTTACGGCGCATATCTCTATGTGCATCTACAGATATCTCAAAGGCACGACGCAATAATGCCTTATCACCTTTTTTTATGCGTTGTTTCAGGGCACGCAGTAGTGCGCGGTACTGCCTAAGTATCACTTTCTTATCTTCTTCTTCGCTTTTATTATAGGTAGTTGTTACTACTGGTTCCATATCCGATGCTATTGCTATCTAATTTACGAAATAATCCTCAAATGGATAATTTGCCAGTAGATAGGCTCTTAGATACTATTTATAGTTGGTTATATAGTAATCCATATACTTTTGTATATCGTGAGACGCTACCAGTTTCAGGTAATTACTGGCTGATATCAGGAATACTGAATATTCACTGTTTTTATAATCTTTGAATATCTGCTGTGTATTCTTCACCGTCATCATATAATATCTAGCCTGTGGTACGCTTTGGAAACTCTTCACTACTATCATGCCTTGTGTACCCAACGATGGGTCACTGATCATACTCAGGTTCTGCTGTTTGAACCTATTAGTGTTTAGGTCAATAACCCCTGCTTTCATGGATGCAGATTTCGATTCCGGTCCGTAAAACGATATCACACAATAATGCTCTTCGTGAGAGTCATAGGTGAATTCTCCTGTTTGACTGGCTGCAGTATTGCTATTCGTTGCCGTAGTTGCATTAGCTGATACAGTAGCATTGGCAGGGTTTGTGTCTTTCCCTACTTTTTGATTGTTTTCAATTGTATTTTTGGTACTTGCATTATCAGCTACTGTTGCATTTTTACCCCCTGTTTTGGGTCTGTATTTCGATACCAATTGTAGTACTGCATCTGCCCAGGCTCTTAAAGAATCTGGAGGATTGGAACCCATATACCTTACTATCAGCGAATCTGCTATCGCATATTCACCTTGCCCTGCATAGGCTGTAGCTTCAATTATGCGTAGCCTGCCTTTGTATTTGGTATCAGTGTATTTTTCTCGGGCTACTTTTACATGTTGCAACACTTCTGTATACTGCCTGTTCAGCAGCAAGTCATACGTTTCTTGATAATATATATTTTCAGATATGCCACTGTTGGCCAGTTCTTTACCGTCTTCACTGGGGCGTACTAAAGCTGCCCATTGAGTATTGGGGTATTTCTCTAACAATTCAGCTATATATTCTTGTGCCTTTGGTAGTTTGTTTTGTTTCAGAGCAATGGTATACTTGTTATAGATCTCCTCTGCTTTGTATTTATGATTCGGGAATCGCTTATCCAATGTATCAAAAGTGGCTAATGCGCGGGCATATTCATCTAGTTGTTTGATGTATGCACTACCCAGATCTACATAAGCTCTTTGCAATCTGTCATAAACCAGTAATTTCTTTTCTTCAGTTTTGGGTATCAGTGACAGCAAGCTTTCTATTGTTGGCAATCCATTTTCATCCAGCTCAGTACTGGTACTGTCTTCTGCCAACAAGGTAGAATCATTACTGCTGTTACTGATGGCATTGCTGGCTGCTATACGGCGCCAGTTATCAGTTAGTGGTCTGGTACCCCACTTTCTTTTGAATTCACTGAAGCCTTGTTGACTTTGAGATGGGTTAGAGAAATACCAGCTGCTCAGGTCCACATCTACTACATCTTGCATATTGTTCACTGCTGCAGTAGCATTTTCCGCACGGAATGTACTGTCTTGCTTTTTCTTTAATAGTAAATTGATATACTTTTTTGCTATCGCTCTTTGTTCTTTATCTGTCAGATTGCAAAGATCCAATAAACTATCCTGTACATGTATTGTATATGCCGGGCCGGTTATCTCGGTCAATGCTCTGCTTCTGCGTATAGCTGTGTTGATATTGCTATCCCCAACTGCATAGGTGGCTAAGAAGGTAGCACTGTCGTAGGATTTTTTGGCTAGTGGATAATCTCCCAGATTATAATAAACATTACCTAATGATGCAAAGGATAATGCCTTTTGCTTCTTGGTAGATTTTGGTGCTCTGATACTCTTTTGGAAATATGTTACTGCTTCATCTGTTTTATTAGTACTCGCACATAATCCCCCTAGCACATAATATACTTGTTCGTAGTATGGGGTATACTTGCCGTCATTCAGCATTTTTTTCAACGATGAGGTAGCACTTTCCTGATCAATCCCTGCCATCATCAGACTGTTGGCCAGATTTTTACGAGCATAGAAATCCATGTCTATTTTTGGATTCATGTCCAACACCATTCTGAAATTATCAGCCGATGTTGTATAGTTACCCTGATATTGTAATAACTGCCCGTTCATATACGCTGTCCGTCTGCGTATCCACTCAGGGAGGTTGCCATCATCTTTTGCTATCGCCAAATGTCTCGTTGCATCTGTATAGTTCTTTTGCTTCAGTTCTAGGAATGCTTGTTCCAATGCCAGTCTGCCTTTTAGATCCTCCGGAAATTTAGGATCCGATTGTACCAGTTCTAATATAGATTCCGAATTCTCTATTTGACCTTGTGTGGTAAAAGTGCGAGATAGCCATAATATAGCATCATTATGTACAGTCTTGTGTTTTAGGAAATCTAAAAATTGCTTGTCTTCTTCCTCTACTATAGAGGGTACATCCTTTGATTTATTTCGAGAGCTACTTCCTGATTTACCTTTGTTTTTTTCTTTTTGTAATTTCTCCTGTTCCTGCATGCTGATGATATAACGGAATGCAGAGGTTGCATTCTTATAATCGCCCTTGTAATAGAATGCCTGTCCCAATAGTAAGTACAGGTCATCACCCCACTTACTTCTAGGGTCATGTATCTGTATGCCAATAGATGTTTTTTGGATGATACTATCCATGTCAGCCATCATTAAGGATGAATCCCTATTAGGGTCGAATGGATATAATGCAATGAGCGAGTCGTAGTTCTCCTTCTTCGTTCGTTGCATATTATCCACGGCCTCCTTCATCCGCTTCTCAGCATTGAAATAATAATTATCCCTAGTGAACAGGTTTTGTGTATTTTTTCTAGGGAATGACCATTTCTTCTTCAGCATCTGTTCATTGCTCCAGGCCTCTCGCTTCTTTTGTATTTTGATGGATAAGGCCAGTTTCATACGGTCCTCCTTTTTCTTCTCCAGTGCTTTCAGTGCTTTTTCTCGGGCTGCCTTTGCTTTCGCCAAACTGTCCGTTCGTATTTTTCGGACAGCTTTAATACTATCCATGTACTTTTTCTGCACTTTGGCTACACTGTCTGCATAATGTTTTCGGGTCACTTTCATGGCATCCATCACCTTTTTTCTGGCTGCAAATGCACTATCATTGGTTCTTTTTCTGACTATACGTATACTATCCAAATGCACAGCACGCGATAGGGATACACTATCTTTATATCGTTTACTATCTTTGTATTTGTGTATAGCTGTCATGCTATCAGCACGTTTTTTCTGTACTGCTTTTATTTTGTCCAGTGCCTTTTTTCTACCTGCTATTAGGCTATCTGTACTTTTCTTACGGGCTATCTTCAGAGAGTCCATAGACTTTTTTCGAGCTAGTTTCAGGCTCTCTATTTTCTTCTCCCTGCTTATTTTTACACTATCCTGATATCTCTTACTGCTACGATATTTACGAATGGATGCAAGTGCATCTGTACTTTTTTTTCTGGCAACCTTCACACTATCAGTACTGTGCTGCCTGCTCAGCTTCATCTGCTCCAGATTGCGTTTTTGAGCCGCTCTACTTGAGTCTAATGCATGTTGTCCTGTTGTATGGGTATTACTGCTTCTTGTGTTTGTGTGAGTTGTATTATTGGTATGTGCTGGTCTACGTGCTGCTATACTATCAGTTATCCTTTTACGGTTAGCTTTGATACTATCTGCACTATGCTGTCTGGTCAGTTTCATTCTTTCCATCGCATCTTGTTGTGCTGCTTTGGTAGAATCCAAGTTGTGCTTTCTGGCAGCAGCTATACTATCGGCAATTACTTTTGTATGATCCTTACCGCCCGTATTACTAGCTCTCGCAGCTCTTGCTGCAGCCAGGCTATCTGCTATTCTTTTACGGTGTTCTTTGAGACTGTCAGCTACATGTTGTCTGGCCAGCTTCATATTTTCTATAGCCTCTTTTTGAGCAGCTTTGGTAGAATCCAGTGCACGTTGGCGGGTAATATTAAGGCTATCTGTTTTACTCTTTTGGGCATACGAAGACAGGTTGCCCAAAATGCAACAAGAAAATAATAATATAAAATAACCTATTGCACGAAACCTCAATGTGTTTTTACGCTTTGAACTCAATGTTAATAACTGAGTTTGCTACCTTTTTATTTTGTTTCCTGACCTGTTTTCGTCAAAAATCAACTCAAAAGACAATTCTACCAAAAATACACAAAACTGCCATCATATTTAAAGGATGATTATTTAATTTATTAATTTAATATCAATATAAAATAGCATGTTAATTTAGCATGAATGGGTAGGCATTTGTCTGTACCAATGGCGTAAATTGCAACGGATGAGGAAAGTATCATGGAAGATGCCGAGTCTGTTCAGGAGATTCAATGCTCCTTTCAGAATAGTTTTTATAGATGATGAGTCCTTGGATGAAGTTGCATCTTTTAGACTTACCAAAAGAAATGTCTATGTAGTGGCTAGTACTTTGTTTGTTGTTATAGTTACTATTACTGTTAGTATATTATTGTTCACACCACTCAAGTACTATATACCCGGATATGGTAGTAACAGTACTCGCATGCAGACCATCAAACTGAAGCAAAGGGTTGATTCTTTGTCAGACCTAGTAGCTGCACAACAGACATACGAGGCAAATATCAATAAAGCAATCGCAGGTAAATATCAGGTCACCAAAGATACAAATACCTTGGATATGAACAAGGTAAGAAAGGAAGCCATGAACAGCATTTTGCCTAAGCCTGAAGAGATCAAAAAGGATGCGATAGAGAGTGTGAAAAAGGAAAATAAAAAGAGCAAAAAGTCCAAACCCAACATATGACAACACCTCGCGATACTAATAGCGGTATGCGTTATGCAGGTCTGGCCACACAATGGATGGTGATGCTATCATTGGCTGTTTGGGCAGGTATGAAACTGGATCATTTGTTGAATTGGAAGATTCCTGTATTTCTAATAATATTACCATTAGCTGCTTTGTGCATGTCTCTGTGGCAATTGATAAAAGAATTTAATAAACCCCGTAAATGAAAAAATATTATTCCATTATTATACTGATAGTTTTTTTGCTCTTGGCTAGCTTTTTTTATTTGCTGAAAGCACAGCGACCGGAGTTTGATATGATGCTACTGCAAGTCGGAAACATAGTGGTGGCAGCACTTTCATTAGTTACATTCCTGATAGTGAGCCAGAAAATGGATGGCAGACCCGAAGCTTTTGTACGTGGTAAGAATGCTGCTTCTTTTCTGAAAATATTGGTTTGCATGTTTGCGATGCTTATATATCTGGTGATGAACAGAGAGCATATACATAAGGCATCTGTATTTG
>JBAWXE010000047.1:0-19447 GCA_037144255.1 Bacteroidota bacterium
CTCAAGATGTTTAGATATATCTTTATAGTGAAAAGAAAGAAGGATGGACATAACAGAACTACTAAGCGACAAAAGCAGCAAAGCTAAAGAGAAAACTGAGGCACTAAGCCGAGCAGTGCTGAAAATGGAAATAACAATAAGTGAATTAGTGGAGTATGCTAAGACTGCAAAAGACCCAATAAAGGCGACATGTATAGAAGCTGTAGAATTTGTAACGCAACAAAAACCGGAATTAGTAGATAGGGCGACATTTCAGTTTGTGATAGTAATGCTGGGTGCTAAGGCGCCGAGGATAAAATGGGAAGCTGCTAAAGTAATAGGCAATACGGTGCAACTGCATGAAAAGGATACAGATGAAGCCATAGCACGACTACTAGTGAATACAGAAGATAAGGGCACTGTGGTGAGATGGAGTGCTGCCTATGCACTGGGAGAAATACTGAAACTGAAAACTACACGTAATGCTGAACTAGTACCTACGGCGGAGGCCATTATACAAAGAGAGGAAAAGAACAGCATTAAAAAAATATACCAGACTGCACTGAAGAAGATAGGGAAGTGAGGGAGATAATGTTTTACAATAAATCTTGTTGCATAAATGGAATAGAAACGCCACTCATTGAGTGGCGTTTGTGTTTTATAATATGTTGTATTAACTCAGTTGAGTAAGTGCCGAGAGTGTACCAGTATCTTGCCTTGTGCAATGGCTTTTTCATTCTCGGGAATGAGATTGTGACGACGCGGGGGTAGAGATTTCTCCAAGCCCTTGTGTACATACTCTGCATCTACAATAGGTTTCACCTTGAGGAATGCACCCAGCACAAACATATTGAAGATCTTGGACAGACCCAGTTTGGCTGCTTCGTCGGCAGCATCGATGGTATAGATATTGATATCTGTGCGCTCAGGATGACGAACAATGCCATTAGGATCGTAAATGAGTACTCCACCTTTCTTAACAGAGCCCTCGAATTTATCCATAGACTGCTGATTGAGAATGATAGCAGTGTCGAATTGATTGAGAATAGGCGAACTGATGCGCTCGTCGCTAATGATGACAGTAACATTAGCAGTACCCCCACGCATTTCGGGTCCGTAAGAAGGGAACCAACTTACCTCTTTATTTTGCATCATACCTGAATAGGCAAGAATCTTTCCCATAGATAAGACCCCTTGTCCACCAAAACCGGCTATGATTATTTCTTCGGTCATAATTCTGTTTTTAAAGATTGTAAACTGCTAATTATTTTTCTTTAGGCAATTTGATATCGCCTAGTGGATAGTAAGGGAACATATTCTCTTCCATCCATTTATTAGATTCTGTAGGCGTCATTTTCCAACCTGAATTGCAATTGGAAACGATCTCTACAAAACAGAGTCCTTTTTTCAGTTTTTGATATTCGATGGCTTTCTCGATGGCCTTCTTTGCCTTGCGCACATTGGCAGGAGTATGTACTGACTGGCGAGTAACATAATAAGTGCCGGGAAGCATAGCAATGAGTTCTGTCATCTTTAACGGGTAACCCATAGAAGCAGTATCGCGACCAAAAGGGGAAGTAGCCGTCTTCATACCCGGTAGAGTAGTAGGAGCCATCTGTCCGCCGGTCATACCGTAGATACCATTGTTGACAAAAAATATAGTGATATTCTCGCCACGGTTGCAAGCATGTAATGTTTCGCCTGTGCCAATAGCAGCCAAGTCGCCATCGCCCTGATAAGTGAAAACGAATTTATTTGGGTACAACCTTTTGATACCAGTAGCTACAGCAGGAGCTCTGCCATGTGCAGCTTGCTGCATATCAATATCCATGAATTCGTAAGCGAGGACAGAGCAACCTACAGGAGCTACACCAATAGTATCTGCTTGAAGATTCATTTCTTCAATAGTTTCCATGATAAGACGATGAGCAGTACCATGCCCGCAGCCGGGACAATAGGAAAGTGCAGCATCTGTAAGTAAGCAGGTACGTGAGTATACCTCATGTTCAGGTACACATATCTCTTCTCTAGTAAGTAGCTGGCTCATGTTTTTCTTTTTTAGTAGTAATAAAATTTTGTTCCAGTACATGCAGTACCTCATCTGGCGCCGGAATGATACCACCCAAGCGGCCATAATGTTCTACCGGTACTATACCATTGACAGCCAGACGTACATCCTCTACCATTTGACCGGCGCTCATTTCTATAGCCTGCATGCCTTTTACCTGTTTTGCCAGACGAGCCAGCTCAACAGTAGGGAAAGGGAATAGAGTAATAGGGCGTAGCAAACCTACTTTGATGCCACGAGCTCTACCCAACAATACAGCCTTCTGACAAACACGAGCACTGGAGCCATATGCAACGAAGAGATATTCAGCATCATCGCACATGAATTTTTCGAAACGGACCTCGGTATGTTCTATATGTTTGAATTTCTTTTGCAGGTTCTGATTGATGATCTCTTGTTTTACAGGATTGAGATCGAGAGAAGTAATGATATTGCGTTGGCGATCAGGAGTTTTGCCGGTTGTGGCCCAAGGGTATTTTTTTACTATCTCTGCATCTGTAAGACGAGGTATCTGTTCGTCCAGTTCTACTTTTTCCATCATTTGGCCTATAGCACCATCAGACAGTACCATTACCTGAATGCGATGTTTGAAAGCTAGGTCGAAACCGAGTTTGGCAAAATCGTACATTTCCTGAACAGAAGCAGGCGCGAGAACGATCATTTTATAATCGCCATGACCACCCCCCTTTACAGCCTGAAAATAATCTGACTGAGAAGGTTGTATAGTACCCAAGCCAGGCCCACCACGCACTACATTGAGTAAGAGACATGGCAATTCTGTACCAGCCATAAAAGAAATACCCTCTTGCATCAAACTGATGCCGGGGCTGGAGGAAGAAGTCATGACCCGTTTACCTGCACCTGCACCCCCATATACCATATGTATAGAAGCGATCTCGCTTTCGGCCTGTAATACAACCATACCTGTACGTTCTTCAGGATTGTTGGCTATTAGATATTCCAATACCTCTGACTGAGGAGTAATGGGGTAACCAAAATATCCATCGCAACCGGCACGAATGACACCCTCTGCAATAGCTTCGTTACCTTTCATTAATCTGATATCCTTCATTTTCTATCTTTTTATGATTAATCGAATTTGACTCTGTATACCGTAATAGCACCATCGGGGCATACCAATGCACAATTGGTGCAACCATTGCAATCGTCGTTGGCACTAGTAGCAAAGTGGTAACCCTTGCTATTCAGATTTGCAGACATGGAAATGGTTTTCTCTTTGCAAACAGGCACGCATAACTCACAGCCTTTGCATCTTTCGGTGTTGACAACTATTTCACCTTTAACTTTTGCCATAGCACTATTTTTTATTGTTATAAAAACAATGAACCCTTGTGGTTAGTATAATAGAGCAGAACGAGAGGAGGCGTATAGTATACCTTATATATACGATACGTTAATCAAAACTATCTTTATAGTAGCTGAGAAAGTATGACTTTGGTCATTGTTTAAAGGAAAAAGTATTGGGAATTTTA
The DNA here is from genome assembly GCA_037144255.1 of Bacteroidota bacterium. GTDB lineage: Bacteria > Bacteroidota > Bacteroidia > Chitinophagales > Chitinophagaceae > JBAWXE01. Next base: position 3,541 of record JBAWXE010000047.1, read on the forward strand.
GTGTGGATATTATAAGTAAATTGATAAGTGTGTGAAGGAAAGGGGGTGCAAGTAGTGAGGACGTAAGATATTGATCGTATTATTTTATTGAAACAACCGGTTTGTAAATTTTTATGATATGATTACGGAAATGAATAACGCAACTAAAGTATGTCCTCTGTGCAAGACTACTTTTATCTGCAACCCTGCAGAATGTTGGTGTAGTAATCTGCCTGAGGAACTACCCATGCTGGAAAGCGGTGACTGTTATTGCCCTAAATGCCTGCAAGAAATGGTAGATAAGAATTCGGGTACACCGATGTAATACTATCTAGTAAGTGCATTTACAGGTAGTGAAAGTGGCATCATTGCCATTGCCTATTAATAATATGGCATCGAATGCCAGAATATTTTCTTCAAAAAAATGTGTGTCTTCTTTTGAAATGATGCCTTTCATTTTGCCATTATAATATAATGATTTGAGCGCATGAAGATCGATGAGTGTCCAGTTATTGACTGAGGCATGACGAGTGAATAGTTTGTAAACCTCATTGTGTTCGTATTTGTTATAATCCCAGTCGCTATTGTCTGTACGGTATATACTGGCATTGATAGAGTAACTACTACTTTCATTCGCAATGGCACCTTCTCTAATAAATGAACCAATATTGAGAACACCTGTATTAGGTTCGAAGCCTGCCATGATATGTGAAGTGCCCATTTTGATCAATACCTTAGGTATTTGTTCTCCGGTGGATACACTTTTATAGTATTCTTCAATAAATCGAGTCTTCATGTAATGTTCACGTAACTCGCAACCTTCGAATGCACGATGCGTGTTCATGAAGGTGTAGATACTATCCGACATGATAAGAGAATTAATGCCAAAGTCGATGGGATTGGAAGGGTCACCAGTTTTGAATTTACTTAGTTGTGCTAAGTGATTTTTATTAATGCCATGAGACATGTAATGAGTATACTTATCCAAATCGCGTTTTGTTTCTAAAGATCTGATCTTATTGAGTATAGTATCGGCTATAATGGCTTTTGGATTTTTACGCATTATTTCATCTACTACATGTATGGCACCGAAAGACTGATCTAAACCCCAAATGGCATTGCCAATGGTGAGGTATCGGGTAATATCGGCTATCATAGCTAATTCCTGATCGGATACGAATGTAAAGCCATAAGGATATTGGGCAGCTAATGAGAAGATAGAGTCTTTGTTGGCTTTATAAGGAGGTTGAGAAACTTTACGCATCATAGGGGCATCTTGTTCCAAAGCCAGGTGAGTATAGTTGTATTGTTTATTGAGCGCTTTGAAAAGAGAGGTAGTTAATTCAGGGATCTCTTTGGTATTGTGATTCTCACCTATCATAATAAATTGTGAGCTTGCTGCTTTTTTCATTATAAAAGCTGCCCCTGTACCTGTAAGGTCTCCGTTCTTATCTATCTGTAGTGTATAAGAATTGGTAGTAATGGCATTATCTACATCTTTGTTTTGTGCCTGTACGTAGGATGCTGATACTATTATATATAAAGCTATGAGCCATTTTTTCATAAGGTGGTATTTGTACTGTTGTTATGTATAAAGATAGGGGATTGTGATAAATATGAAAATAGAAATTCTGTAAGATGCAGCTTTATTTTGCGAGAGGACATTTGGTGCTTAAGAACTCAGCAATCATGAGAAATACTTCTATACTCGTCTCTTTCATTCTCTTTATAGCATTAGCAATACCTAGTAATGCTCAAAGCTGGCACCTAGTAGGTACTCAAGGTTTTTCAGCCAATTTTGCAAATAACACTTGTATTACTACAGATACTAGTGGCACTCCTTATATAGTATACGCAGATAATGGTAGTAAAGCTACCGTTATGAAATACAATGGTACTAGTTGGGTAAATGTAGGACCTGCATCATTTACAGCAGGTGTGGCAGAAGGTTACCAATGGATAGCAATAAATCGCAGTGGCACTCCTTATGTAGTATTTAAAGATTATGCTAACCCATATAAAGCTACTGTTATGAAATTTAATGGCACTAGCTGGGTATTGGTAGGTCCCGCAGGCTTTTCACCGGATAATATATATGATCCTTCTATTGTATTAGATACTAATGCCACTCCTTATGTACTATTTGGTGATTATGCTGCCAATGGTAAAGCCTCAGTAATGAAATATAATGGCAGTAGTTGGGTAAATGTAGGGGCTGCAGGTTTCACAGCTTCTACTTGTGGCAATAGAACACCTTTAGCAATAGACCATAATGATACATTATACATGGCATATGCAGATGTCACACAATCCTATAAAGCTGTGGTAATGAAATTTGATGGTACCAACTGGGTAAATGTCGGTGCTGCATTATCTAGTGCATATGCAGATTACCCTACACTTGCCATAGACAATAGTGGCACTCCCTATATTGCCTATACCGATGCTGATTTTATGGGCGCTGTAGTAGTAAAAAAGTTTGATGGTACCAACTGGGTAAATGTCGGTTCATTGACTATCAGCTCTCCTAGTGCAGCGTATGTAACACTTACTATAGATAAGAATGATACACTGTATGTAGCTTACCAGGATGGCAATACCGGCAATAGCCCTGTGACTGTTAAAAAATTCAATGGCACATCATGGATTACAGTTGGTACTAGTGGCTTCTCTGCCGGTTCTGCTACATACACATCTATTACAATAGACAAGAATGGTATACCCTATGTAGCATATCAGGATGGTGTTGCGTCCAATAAAGCTACAGTTATGAAATATGCTACAGTACCTACTGAAGTAAACAATATAGGCATATCTACTCAGTTAGCTGTCTACCCCAATCCTGCTAGTACTCAATTTAATATTACATCCGACAAGAAGATAACAAATGTTGTTATCAGCAACATGGTAGGACAAGAGCTTTTTACTGCTACTTATCAAAATGAGGAAGTACATATAGATGTAGCCAACTTACAATCTGGTATGTATTTCGTTAAAATAAACAATACTGAGTTAAGGAAATTTGTTAAGGAGTAAGAATTTCTAATAATACAAAATGTAGAAGAAAATCTACTTATCTATACACCTCAATTTAATAAGAGCATTAATAAACAGAATAGCTACAGCGAATTGTTTTTTATTGGATACTCCCATCTTAAGATGATACCCCTCTGAGAATTTTTTGGCACTATAAAGTTCTTCCTGCAATGATAGTATTGTTGTGTCTTTCAGTAATAGTTCTCTTTCTGTTTCTCTTATAGTAAGGCTAATAATAAATGATTTTCGTTCGGGTATTACATATAACAATGCCTTTTTACTATCAGCTATCTTTTGCATCCAACCACCTGAAGGGGTATAGTTCCAAGTTGCTTTAAACTTACTGACAATAAGTATTAACTCATTATAATGAAGATACATTTTCCCTAATGCCGACTCCAAGCTAGCACTAGAAGGCATCACTTTCCTATCTGCAAATGGACGATCAATCACATTCATAATGCGAAACCTGCTTTTGATTAGATTCTGTAAATGTATTTACCCCATTCACAAACTACTCTATATTAAATGTAAAAAACAGAAAGAATCTCAAATTCTCCTATTTGCTTGATGAACTTGACTCAATTAAGTTTTATATTCTTTGTTAAAATAATTATTGAATATTCCAGATAGTTTTTTATACAATTCCGAAATGCAAATTATTTCAAAAGGACTATTCTGTTATGAACATCTCAAAATTCAAGGCTAAATTAACAAATAGTTTTGCCCTATATAACGATAAAAGCTCCCTCTATAGTAGGGGGGGCTTTTACTTTTGCATGTATGTCTTTTACATGGTTGTATGATTTTTCAATTGGCCCAGCACCTTATCTACATTCACCCCCAATCCTTTAGCTACAGCAGCTCCCAATCTTGCATCTACTCTAAAGAAATGACATAATTGCCTGTTAACTATAGTATCCTTTTTAGTACCGACAATACCGCTCATAGCACCAATAATATTTGCTATCAAATTATGCCTGTCATAATCATTCATTACCTTATTGAATAATAATGCTGGCTGGCTGAAATGATCATTTTCTCCTTCCTCATTACGATCATACCAATCTGCTGTAATATTATCCAATAGCACTGTGGGCTCTTTATAATTTTCGTCTATTTCTATCTTATCAAAACTATTTGGGAAATAATTTGGTGCTGATTCTCCATTACCATCAGCGTTCATTTTACCATCGCGTTGGTAATTAGCAACAACATAAGGACATCTATTGACAGGTAATTGTTCATAGTTTACTCCCAGTCTATATCTATGCGCATCAGGATAAGACAAAATTCTCCCTTGTAGCATCTTATCTGGCGAATAGCCTATACCATCTATTACATGCGCTGGTGCAAACGCACTTTGCTCTACCTCTGCAAAATAATTTTTGGGTACTTCATTTAGCTCTAAAATTCCAACATCCAACAAAGGAAAAGTTCCCTGAGGCCAAACTTTGGTCAGATCGAATGGATTGAATGATAATTTTTTAGCTTGTGCATCGGTCATCACTTGTATCTTCACCGCCCATTTAGGGAAATCCTTTTTATCAATAGCCTCTACCAGATCTCGCTGTGCAAAATCAGGATCAATACCTTTCATTTCTACAGCTTCACTATCTGTAAAATTCTTGATGCCCTGCTCTGTTTTAAAGTGAAATTTCACCCATACTTGTTCATTCTTTTTATTGATTAATGAGAATGTATGACTACCGTAACCATTCATATGTCTATATCCAAATGGTGTGCCTCTATCGCTCATCAATATTAAAACCTGATGCAAGCTTTCCGGATTCAGGCTCCAATAATCCCACATCATAGTAGGGCTTTTGCAATTAGTACGTGGGTCCCTTTTTTGTGTATGAATGAAATCGTCAAATTTCTTAGGGTCTTTAATAAAGAATACCGGAGTGTTATTACCTACCAGATCCCAGTTGCCATCTTCTGTATAGAATTTTAAAGCAAAACCTCTGGGGTCTCTTTCTGTATCTGCACTTCCCTTTTCACCACCTACTGTGCTGAATCGTAAAAAAACCTTTGTTTCTTTACCAATCTTATTGAATAGTTTAGCCCTAGTATATTTAGATATATCATTAGTAACAGTGAATGTACCGAACGCGCCAGTACCTTTGGCATGCACTACCCTTTCCGGGATCCGCTCCCTATTGAAATGTGCCATCTTTTCATGCAGTATATAATCCTGCAGTAATAATGGACCTCGCTTACCGGCACTCAAACTATTTTCATGCTCCACATATGGTCTGCCGGATGCTGTGGTTAGCTTGCGTTTTTTATTTATTTCCTTACTCATACATCCAGAATTTAGAAGTAATTTTTTGCATGGACTATAAATGTATGTACTTGTAAAAGGGATAAAAATGACATCCATTAGGAAAAATGGTAATTGTAATCATCTTTGCATGCAGCTCATTCAAAAATGCAAACTAAAAAATAATATATTTACATATCATTCAATTTCAGAACCAACATTATTACCAAACAAATACTCTTATCATATATTGTCATTTTTCTGTCCATATCTACTTGTAAAAAATCTGCTACTGATAAAGGCTTTACAATTGAAAATAATGGACAAGTCAGTATGACAATGGCTATCTACCCCACGGAAAATGATTATATAAATAATACCAACATAATAAACTCAGTTACTTCTTCAGCCTGGTAGTATACCCAATATGGGAAATAATACCAAATGAAACAGGGCTCAATGATAATATAGCCAATAACACTGCCTTTGGGAATGCATTATATATATCAACCAGTGCCGATACTGTTTCAGCACTAATAGGTATTCATTTTTGTGCCTTTAAAAAAGAATAATATCATATTGTACTTAATAAAACTTGAAGAACGAAGGATGTGCATATAAGTACAATACTTAATTTTGATACTCTTAATAATTTACTGTTGAAATTTCAGAGTCATTTTATTTAATTCTAAAAATAATTATTTTTATAATATAAAAAATACCGCCACCGGTAGGCCCAACAACATCTATATTATTGAAACTAAGCAATATCTGATAGTATCTATGCAAACAAGCAACATAGTTGCATAAGTCTGAATATTTTCTTAAATCTGAAAGACTTATTATATGGATGATGAAAATTTTCCGAATAAATGAATTTTCCTATGGCACAAAGACCGAAATTATTAACCAAAAGAAAATCCAAACACACTACCTACTCGTAAATAAAAATGAAAACATAGACCAGGAACAGCAACATAAAGCAGTTCTTGGCTTGATATTTTATTATAATAATAGTTTAATTCAGGCATCGGCAGTATTGATTATGAGTATTGAATATCTCTAAAGGATACTCAATACTACTACCAATAAGCTTAAAACTGCCATATCATGAGTGAGGTAAGAGCATTCATAGCGTCCGGGATACTGGAAATGTATGTGTTAGGTCAAACAACACCGGAGGAATCTGCATTAGTAGAAAAAATGGCTACAGAGCACATAGCTATACGTAAGGAGATCAATGAGATCAGTTATGCTTTAGAATCATATGCACAAACACAGGCTGTTGAGCCAGACCCTATTCTGAAACCTTTCCTAATGGCGACAGTAGATTATATGGAAAGAATGAATAAGGGAGAAGTTCCGGCATTTCCCCCACAGTTACATCCAAAATCTACAATATCTGATTATGATGAATGGCTTCCAAGGTCTGAACTTTACCCTGCCAAACCTTTAATAAATGTGAATGCCAGTATCTTAGGTTATTCTCCAGAAATTACTACCGCTATTGTATGGCTAAAACTAGGTACGCCTCCAGAAACTCATACTCATGAATATGAAAAATTCTTGATAGTGGAAGGCACTTGCGATATCACTATTGGTAATGAGGTACATAATATGAAACCCGGTGATGTGCTCACCATTCCAATGCACATTAGCCATCATGTAAATGTGACATCACCTTACCCTTGCAAGATCATCTTACAACGTATAGCCGCTTAATGATACTTAGCTATATGCATAGTCATGCAGATACTCATAGTTTGGTGTCAATTGCCCATTCTTGCATATGGTTGCACGTTCCAGAATATCGCTTTCTGAATTCAATAATTCTCCCAGTATATATTTTTCAAACTGAACTCCAAAATATTTAGATGCATCTGCAGGTAGTTCATTGGGCAAATTATCGACCGCCATAATGTCTATGATACTCTTACTATTTTGAAAAGGAGCTACCTTTTCAAAGGTGTTTATATCTATACCATATACTGGATCTGCAATGGTAGATGCACCAACATTTATTGGTACTGAACCATCTATATCGCAAGTAATATCAGATATGACGCTTAGTCTCAGATCACTACGTAATAGTTCTTTTTTCTCGAATAGTCTAGGTATATTATGATCCCAATATATACCATTCATCAGAATGTCGCTCTTGGCTAAATATGGAGGAAATACACTACTATATTTTTCAGGATATGCATGAAAATCATCAGTGTGAAAAGAGCGATCATCAGTGCGTGAGTATAAAAACTTACCCTTCAGATTAGTGTATACGGGGTACTTGTATTCGTGAGTCAGAAAATCTTCAGGTTCAACAGATTCAATATCTAGTTTGGCCATCATATCTAGAACTCCTGCAGATACTTTTCCGGATCCTGTTACGGCTATTTTTACATTGGGCAGTTTCAGTCTTTCATACTGCAATAGCATCTCCTCATAATTAGCCATTTCATATGCAGGCTTAAGCTCATAAAGTCCATGTTTTTTACCATAAGTAAGCATTGCATTATGGGCACCAACTATTCCTGCATAAAAACCAAAACCTAAAATCCGCTGATGGTCTGCGTGGGTCAAACACTCATAATCTATCATACGTATACGCTTGCTAATAAGTGCCTGCATCAGCTTCTTATTATATGGCTGTTGTTTTTTGGTATGCGAAAAGAAAAAATAGGTCTTTCCTTCCATCAAATGGTCTATAGGAACTTCTTTTACACCTATTAACACATCGCAGTCGCTCAGGTCTTCCTTTAGTTCTATACCTTGCTCTACATAATCCTCATCCTTAAAACACCTATTGGGTGATGGTTCTACGTATATTTTCACATCTGGGAACATTTCCTTTATGTGGGCACAGCGTTTGGGAGTAAGGGGTACTCGTACGTCGGGTGGCGTTTTTCTTTCTCTTATTACTCCTATGCGAATCATCTTTACTAATTTTGAAGCCAAAGATAACGCTTCATCTCACTTTCATGCTTAACTACTTCCTGTTATACGATCTGCCTCAGAGCTTTCATCCTGACCCTGCAAAGGTAAAAAGTAAATTTTACGAACTAAGCCGTCGTTATCATCCCGATCATTTTGCAGGTGCTGACGCAGCCACAGGCGGAGAATCTCTACGAATGGCAGCTGTGAATAATGATGCCTACAAGACACTGAACAATAGTGATGCAACCATGGCATATATATTAAAATTAAACGAATTGTTAGAGGATGAAGAAAAATATAATCTCCCTCCAGCCTTTCTGATGGAAATGATGGACCTGAACGAGGCTGTAAGTGAATATGAGATGGATAGAGACAACCAAGCAGTGAAGACACAAGCCCTACAAGCATTACAAAAGCAACTGGATGCATGGATATCTGGTATTGAACCACTCACACATCAGTACGATAATGGAGTACAGACAAAAGAGATGTTATTAAAAATAAAAGATTACTATTTTCGTCGCAAATACCTATTGCGCATTCAGGGAAGAATAAATAACTTTGCACCCCGCCATTAAGGTATTTAGATACCTTCAATAGTTGCCCAGATGGCGGAATTGGTAGACGCGCTAGACTCAAAATCTGGTTTTCGCAAGGGAGTGCAGGTTCGATTCCTGTTCTGGGCACAAGAGTAGATTGAAGGCAATCCAATTCAGGATTGCCTTCTTTATTTTCCTCTACAACTCGCTTCAGTGGCTCAATTGCGCCGAACAAACTATTGACCCTCTCGGTTCGAACTGACTTATTTTTCTTATTATACAAGATTCCTTGAGGAAATATCAAGTTCTGTAACAAACGCTTGTTGTCAAATGTAGCTGAAGACCATGCGCCGCTTATGTTTTCGGCGATGGACAAACACTTTTCTACAGCTTTTTCAAGGTTCGAACTATCCAAATCACCTTTGCTGAGTTCTGTCTTCAATACCGCTAACTCCTGTTGATACTTGAGCATGTACTTTTGGTATACATCCTTGGTAATCTCACTTAAAACATACTTTTCTTCCACACTATCGATATGTGATTGTTTCTCGGTAATCTTCTTTTTTAACAACTTACTAGCTTCCAGCGACTGGGACATCCTCTCTTTGAGTTGCTTAAGCAAAAGCTTCTTTAAATGCTGCTTGTGCTTCTTCTCATACTCGAATGCTTGCAGGTAATCTGTAAACATACCATTCAATTTCTTTGCGCTGATATTCACAGGTTCATCACTCAGTTTGGTTTTATAATACCAATTGTTCTTGGTAGAGTACCCTGTTAAAGGTTGTCCACTGTTTTCATCCTTAGCGAATATTTTTAGCGGAACCTCCTCATGACGGAATACTTTTGGGACGCCAGCCATCGATGCTTCATCCAAAGCTTCGTTAGCCTTCATAAATGTTTTGATATCTATAAGAGGAGGATGTTTGCCCTTGACCAACTGTCCATTCAATAGCTTCCCTGTTATATATCCAGCATAGAAAGGATTAGAAATCACATTACGGAAGTTCTTCTCCGTAAAATCCAGCCCCCTTGCACGTACAGCCTGAATTATTTCCTTATTGGTCAACTTACCCTCAGCCTTGAGTAAAAAAGCCTTTTTAAGCTCCTTTCCCTCCTCTGTTATAACATACTCATGGAAGCAAGCCCGATGCATCCTCTTGAGGTTCTTATAGCCTAAAGGAGGAGCATATGGCCAATATCCCTTGAGCATTACCTCCATCGTATTGAGTTTGGTACGCTCACTTTTGATGTTATTGTCAAAATTGTTGAGCAAATGCATGATATCCTCCTGCATGATACCCGAAGCTGTATTGGAATCAATATTCATAGTCACCGACTTGAGAATGATACCCTCCTTACGGAGTTGCGCACTCAGTCGGGAAGCTTCAGCACCTGTTCTGGAAAAGCGGTCATAATTTTGGACAATGATGTATTTCACATCCTTGTTTTTTCTGACATAATCCAGCAGCATCTTAAAATGTTTACGCTCGTCACTTTTAGCACTCTCGTATGTACCGCCGAAGTATTTCTTGATCGGGTACTGATGCTTAAATGCATATTCTTCGCATAAACGCTTTTGGGTTTCAAGGCTACCGTTGTTGGCAGCTTGCTCCGAAGAGCTTACCCTTGTGTATATCACACAGTTATTACCCTCCCTTTTGGAGGAGTTGCTGTATTTTTTGATGCTTATCTGCTCCAGTACCTGTTCGAGCTTACTGTGCTTATTGGTCGATTTTGTCATGTTCGGACTCTAAATAAATATCAACAATAATGCTTGCGAAACGCTCCAACTGTTCCTGTATGGAAATAGGGGACGCTGCATGCACATTTTCATTTTCGACTACTGTATTTTGTTCTTTTACATAGGCTCTTTGTTTTTTTGACATTGGTCACCATGAGATACATAGCTTAGTCGTGATGAGCGAAGTAAGCCATATGTGGTGTATTAACTGAAGCCGATTGTGTCGGAGTTCAACGGATTGTCTATTTATATAATTCTTTTTTTTGTTTTCTTAAATGTTAGGCTACCATTATCCCTTGTAATTAGCTCTATACCCTCGTAGTTATTCATCCCTAATACTTTTTTAATAGCTGCTGCTTCTTTTCCTGTTACGACACCACCCTTGGTAGACTCAATCTTAATAACGTTGCCATCATGTATTTTGATACTGATTTCTTGTACATCTCGCTCCTTGATAGCCTTTAGCACTCTTTTTTCATTATCGTTAAGCAATTGGGGCAAGACAAGTGCAGATAGCTCTTCTTTGTCGATAAACTCTGACAGGAAATGTCTAAGAGACAATCGGATATGAGGAGCTTCAATGTCGAAACTCTCTCCTCTATGGTTAATAAGTTCAGAACCGATATATTCCAAAACGCCACCATCAAGGAATATCAGTATTCCTGAATCTTCTGAGCTGGACAAGCAGGAGTTTATCAAATTACTCAGGTAATTGATATCGAAGCTAAGAGTATATAGTAGAGCTTTGTCGGCAAGTATAGATTTAATCCATGACAGCATGGATTGTTCTTCTTCAGTAATCGTACCTGCTAACGCTTTCTTCTCTAGCGCTTTTTTGTTGTCAGCTAAGTTCTTCTTGGGTAACCCATCTTCATAAGCATCCTTGAAAAAGTAGTCACAGACCTTTTGAGTATTAGCTACTGTGTAGCTAAATGACCGCAGGGTATCCAATACTCTTACCCAAATAAGCTGCGCAAAACTCAGCTTAGCCCAAGTTCCTTTTGGGATGAATGGGAGTAATTTGTTTTTGCGCCAATAAGGAAATGATTTTTCGAGAGGTTTCCCTTTGTTGTCGAATAGCTCCCTCAGAGGAACAATCGGTTCAAAGAGAAAATCTCTAAATTCAGTCATGCTGATCAACACAGTTTCTGTATTGGGTTGCTTATTTGTCATAAAACTTGCTTTCACTTAAAAAATTAAATATCTAACTCTACAACACAAAGATAGATAATATAGGTATAAATTCAAAATAAATCTCACTTAAACCCCATATTTTAACATAATTGGGATAATGCATACAAAAATATCCCTGCTATTCAAGCGAATGGCAGGGATATGGGGTAATGAGTGCAATAATTGGGGTGCGGCTACGGGTTGGGTTTTACTATGGCTTCCTCTCCTTTCTGGATTGTCCGAACCATTGACCTGATTTAAAAATAAAGAAAATGACAAAAGCGATAAAGAGCATAATCCATAGCCATTCGCCACCACTAGGAGCAGATAATAATATTGTATGTAGCATAAAGATTTGTTTAGTGAGTTAAAACAATTTTTCTAATTATTTCTTCTTCGGGTGTTTTGATATGACTAAAATAGACCCCATCAGGTTGATTGCTAATATTGATTCTAACCATCTTATCGGTAGTGCTGTTACTCCAGACTTGCCGACCTACGATATCAAATATTGTGATTTTTCCGCATTTGGAGGCAAGGAAATATCAAATAGCCCATTACTAGGATTTGGAAATATCTGAATATCAGAATTGGCTTCTATGTTTTCAACATTTGAAGCAATAGCAGCCCTTGTGATATGGGTGCTTAAAAAATAAGTGCCAGTATATCCTGAAAAATGTGGTGCGACCCATAAATAAAGTACACCACCATTATTAATATTGAATGCAGGTGTTGTGTTGTCATAAGCAGCACTCCAAGCCCCTCCACTTACTGAATAGGAGAAAACAGCGTCTATGGTGTAAGTGCTGCTATTTACAGCATCATATAAAGTAGGGGTGACAGTGTAGTTGTAGCCGCTAGGTAAAGTAATCTTATAATAGTCAACATCAGTTGGAATATGAATATTGGAACCAGAAGTATTAATTGTTGCACTATTACTTACAAAGTTGGCAGTAAATGCATAGGCTGTAGTAGGTGTATTATCTGCCTCATAAATATCAGGTTGCAATGGTGCTGGTGCAACAGTAACTATGATTGGGTTGATATAATTACTTCCAATTAATGAACCAACTCGATAAGACAAAGATGCGTTAATTACAGTATCTGTATAAACCAAATCCAATAAATATGTTCCAGCAGGGGCATTTAGAGCTGATGTTGAAAATGTTAATCCTCCTAAAAAGTGTTGGTTTGGTAATAAGGAAACCCCAACATAGGATTCGATTGTCGTAATAAATGCAGCAGTATTAATATTTAGGCAGGATTTCCAAAGTATAAGGTGCGTTTTATCATGGAGACAAGATTTAGTATTCACCGACTTTTACAATTTGACCTATGTGATTAATACGAACCTTTACTATTTCTTCAATATGAGGAAGGCTCCGTATATTTTTATAAGCAACGTCCTTTAGTTCTTTAGCGTCGTTTAGCATCGTCTCTAAATGATGGCGAAAGAAATAGTTTTTTGTGGCGATTTTTTGCACTCTGAATAAATTGTGGCTAATTATCTTGTAATTATCAGGGTTCAATAGATCAATTTCAGCAGGGTCGAAGCCCTCACTTGGAAAAATAAAGTACTCATTTTGCTTTATGGTAAATAAAAACTTCCAGCCCAAGCCCTGATTATAGGTTTTATCCACAATGGGTAATTGCTGATTTATTTTATGTACTACTTCATAAAAGGATACTACTTTTTCTTGTAAATCACCATTGTTGTCTCGATAAATAGCAACATGATGATTATTACTGGTACTTACAAAGTCAACTGGAATATTATTGCCTGTCTTGCTTAAAATAGGTTTGCCAAGGTGGTCTTTTTTGTAGTGCAAGGCCTCGGCATTCTTAACCCCACTAATTGTGACACGCTTTATAGTTATTCCCTTCTCCTTATTGAGCCATATAGGGTTTAATTCGAGATTTGAGAAGGCTTCTTTGGCATTTCCGTTGTATTGCGACAGTCTCTGCAATAATATATTCTTAACACCTACATCAATTACTTTAGTCAAGCTTTTAGCATCATTGAAGTTATCAGGGTTTATATCCTTGCGGATGGTAAAGTCCGGCTCTATCCATACCAATTTGACTTTTTCAGGTACTTTACTTGCCTTTGCATCATCTGTATAAATAGGGTTCTTATCTGGGCTATTATTTCCTGTAAAGGCTTTCTTTGGGTCATTATTATTTTCCATTAGCCGTTTATGTAAGGCTATTTTATATTTTTCTGAGGCAACCCTTTGTATCAACACTTCATCAAACCTTGCACCTATTTTTTCTTCTTTTGTTGTATATTGATACAACATCCCATATACGGTCTGATTGTGTAATTGTCCACGAGGTGTAAGCTCTATTTTAGTATGTTCACCAGTTTTAGTAACATATTTATTCTTATTTTTTGTTGCTACCTTGTTTTTTGCTTTAAATGATACCAGTACATTTTCTAAATGATTCTTTGCGTCCACTCTGAAATTGGGTATCGGTAATTTGAATTTTCGCTTTTTATTGCCCAATTCGTCTATTGCCATATATGTCTCTTTCTGTTCGATCCCAATAACCTCTCTTCCATATTTGTCTTCTTTTTTTCTAGCGTTGAGGTTGTTGAGGTACTGTATATGGCTCGGCTTTGTAAATGCAATTGTCAAGGCATCCATAGCATGGTGTCGGTGGTCATTACGCTTTGTCCAGTCCACAATTCTTTCCTTTTTCCCACCATCCTTTTTCTCTATCATCTCCGTAAGCCCTTGTTTTCGATACTTTTCAATATTCAGCTCCTGCATAATATTGACCAAGTCCCAGTCTTCTCTCAGTCTATCAGTAATACTTCCGGAAGTACTTACAACTGTACGGCATATGTCAAATAGCATTTGTTTAGCTTTTTTGGCTATGTACTGGGTATCTCTAAGGTCCCGTTCAATAAATCCGCTGCCAATATCATTACCTTTCATAAGGAGCTTTTTATACTTACCCTTGCTTATCCCTCCTTCTTTGGCACTATACATCATTTCCACTCTATCGATATATTCTTGTAGTTTATCCGCACCATATGTTCCACTAATGAAATCATAAGCAGTCTCATCACCTTTATCTTGGTTTTCCTTTCTAACACATAGGGTCTTGTTGGAAAAGCTATCGTCAAATAGTTTTGATTTTGGAATTATATGTTCGATGTCAAATTCTTTTGAAAAAAGCCTTTCTCTAGGGATATATGTACAAGAATATAGGGTTTTGTATCCATTGATTTTCAGTTCCTGATAGAGTTTATAGCGGATAATATCCCTACGCGTGGGATTCTTTATACCATCTTCTTTTATCAATAATTGCCTAATTATCTCATGCTCTGTCGTTGATTTATTTATTTGTGCCGACATTTCCTGCCGTTCTTTTGCATTTTTTTTGAGCTCTCTGGCTAATTCTATGCGTATTTCGTCAGGTTTACCCAAGGACGGGTCATTTATTATGGCATTGACCACATTGACCATTTGATTCAGTATCTTTTCTACTATGGGGTTGCGCAGGCTATTTTTAGGCAATAATTCAAGATGTTCTTTGAGAACTCTATTGTCATTTTCATCCTTAGTGAGAGATGAAGAATGATTGTACCCTGCTAAATTGCAGGCTGTACTGTATATATTTTCCTTGATGAATGGGAATATCTTGCGCATGGCTTTTGCACTGAGGCTGCCATAATCATCCGATAAAGTGATATTTGCCAATAATTTGGCATATTGCTCACTAAAACCAAACTTTTTATTCAACAGTTTGTATAGTTTCTCATTTCCTGATGCAGAGTTGTCTCCTTCGTAGGAATACAACAAATGCCAAAGTTGGTAAGATTCCTGTAGCTCAAATGACTTTCCTTCAAGTTCTGCATTGAATTCAAGTATTGCAGTATTGATATTTAATACGCCAAATATGGAATGCACTAATTGTTTTATTTCCGCAGCAGATACTGATAGTTTGCTTAAATCAACCTCATCCTTTTCATTTTTCACCTTGAGCAGCTCTTTAACGTCATAGCCTTCCATCTCTATTATTTTCAAAAAGACATCATAGAAAGCTTTATTGGTTCTATTGCCTTCTATGGAGCTGAAATTCAGTTCCCAATCTATAGGCTTAAAGCCTAAAAGACTGAGTATGGTATCTTTAGATAAGTTGCCTTTAAGATTCAGCTCCTCGAACAGAGCTCGTTTATTTTCGATGTCTAATTCACGTATCTCGATGATTTCTTTGGAGCCTTTATTC
>JBAWXE010000048.1:0-18920 GCA_037144255.1 Bacteroidota bacterium
TGGCTATACCTATCGTATCACAAAACTGGCGTATAGCATCGGCAGTATATCCGCGTCTGCGCATACCGCTTACTGTAGGCATACGAGGGTCATCCCACCCACTTACATGCTTCTCATTTACCAGTTGCAGCAACTTGCGTTTACTCATTACAGTATATGTGAGATTGCGGCGTGCGAACTCGTATTGATGCGATGGGAAAATACCTAATTGTTGTATGAACCAATCGTATAAAGGTCGGTGATGGATAAATTCTAATGTGCAAATTGAATGGGTAATACCCTCTATACTATCGCTTTGTCCATGTGCGAAATCATACATAGGGTATATACACCACTTATTTCCGGTACGGTGATGGTGTGCATGCTTGATACGGTAGATCAAAGGGTCGCGCAGTAATAGATTAGGATGAGTCATATCTATTTTTGCACGTAATACCTTTTCTCCATCTTGATATTTCCCAGCACGCATTTCTTGAAATAAACGTAGGTTTTCTTCAATACTTCTGTTGCGGTAAGGGCTGTCTTTACCGGGTTCTACTGTAGAGCCTTTAAATGCAGCTATCTCTTCTGAAGTACTATCATCTACATATGCCAATCCTTTTTCTATAAGAGTAGTTGCGAACACATATAATTGTTCAAAATAATCAGAAGCATATAATTCATTATCCCACTGGAATCCCAACCATTTTACATCGTTTTTGATACTTTCCACATATTCTGTTTCTTCAGTAGATGGGTTTGTATCATCAAAACGCAAATTGCATTTTCCATTATATTTTTTAGCCAGCCCAAAATTGAGACATATAGATGTAGCATGTCCTATATGTAAATAACCGTTTGGTTCCGGAGGGAAACGTGTGTGTATACGGCCATTGTTCTTGCCCTCAGCAATGTCATTTTCTATGATCTCCTCAAGAAAATTTAATGATCTTTCTTCGCTCATGTATTCATTTTTGCAGGATGGCAAAGGTAATGCATGTTAGCTTATTAGTTGATGTACAGTGAGGCTTATCAGATAATCATAATATTTGTTATGAGAACTGATAATGTTCAGGTTTTCATTGACAGATAAATACGTACTTTTACGCTCGTTTTCAAACTATTAATTAAAAGATAAATGCGCCCAATACGTGTTTTAGTAGCAAAAGTAGGCTTAGATGGTCATGACCGTGGAGCCAAAGTTGTGGCTACGTCATTGCGCGATGCCGGTATGGAAGTGATCTATACAGGTTTGAGACAAACGCCTGAAATGGTGGTAGATGCTGCGTTGCAGGAAGATGTGGATGCCATAGGTATCAGTATACTCAGTGGTGCGCACATGACTGTATTCCCTAAAGTGATGAAATTGATGAAGGAAAAGGGAATGAATGATGTATTGCTGACAGGAGGTGGAATTATACCAGAAGAGGATATGAATGAATTGAATGAGATAGGAGTAGGGAAATTATTTGCCCCTAGCGCCCCTACAGGAGATATTTCAGCATATATCACCGAATGGGTAAAAGAACATAGAAAAGAATTATTTACTTAAATATAAAATTAATAAAAGCATCATGTACGAGGCAACAAATGTTATGTATCAGACTGTATTAACTGAATTGCAAGAAGGAACATTGATAGTTACGATCAATCGACCTGATAAAATGAATGCGTTGAACAAAGACGTAATCGAAGATCTGGGAAATGTTTTAAACGAGATTTATAACAACCCTGAGATCAAAGCAGCTATATTGACAGGTGCTGGTGAAAAGGCATTTGTAGCCGGTGCTGATATTTCTGAGTTTATTTCTTTGGATCATGCTGCAGGTGCAGCTCTTGCCGAGAAAGGCCAGATCAATGTTTTTAATAAGATCGAGAATTCGCCTAAGCCAATCATAGCTGCCGTAAATGGCTTTTCTTTAGGTGGTGGATGTGAATTGGCAATGTCTTGCCATTTTCGTACTGCCAGCGAAGGTGCTAAATTTGGACAACCGGAAGTGAACCTTGGTTTGATACCAGGTTATGGTGGTACACAGCGTCTTACCCAGTTAATTGGAAAAGGTAAAGCGATGGAATTGATGATGACCGGTGATATGATCGGTGCTGATGAAGCAAAAGCTTTAGGCTTGGTAAATCATATTTTCCCACAGAGTGAATTATTGGATAAAACCAAGGATATAGTAAAGAAAATTAAATCTAAATCTCCTGTCGCTATAAGTAAAGTAATAATATGTGTAAATGAAGCTGCAAAGGGTGAAAAAGCAGGATTTGCCAATGAAATCAAGCGTTTTGGGGAATGTTTTGACACTGAGGATATGCGTGAAGGCACTACAGCTTTCATAGAAAAAAGAAAACCTGTTTTTAAAGGAAAATAATTTTCTATCTTCATCACCAAAATAGAAGAGTATATGCGGAAAAAAATAGTCCGTAGCATCATAGCGACGCTTATATGTGCCGCTGCTATAACGACTGTGAAAGCTCAGCCACAATCTCAATATATAGAGTATCCCGGCTTTTCACTTGGAATGAATTTTGGCGTAGCCGACTTATGGGGTGATGTAGGAACAAAATCTCCTATTACACACTATACTAATGATAAGTATGCAAGTAATATGCACTACATGGGCGGATTATATGTTCGTTATGTAGCGCATCCGGCAATAGCAATGAGATTAGGTATCAATTATGGTGTATTGTATGCCAATGATAATTGGAATTATGCTTTGGCAAAAGCTGCTAAGACCGTCGATGATGATGCTTATCAGCGTTGGGCTCGTAATCAGGATATCAAGGATTATACTTGGGAAGGCAGTTTGTTATTTGAGATCAATCCATTCAGATTTGACTTGAACAGCAATGCAGCTAAACGTCGCGGACAATTATACTTCTTAGGTGGTGTTGCAGCATTCCATTTCAAACCTATGAGCACATATGTGAATCGCGAAACAGGAGCATCTACTATGGTCAATATTTATGATTTGAACTTAGAAGGACAAGGCGTGAAAGGATTAAGTGGTGCACCTCCTAAATATGAATTATGGCAATTGGCTATACCTTTAGGTGTTGGTTATCGTTGGGATATTGGCGAACACTTAGGCTTAGGTATAGAATATATATGGCGAATGACCATGACAGATTACTTAGATGGCGTTAGTCAAAAATATATCGATCCGAATATCTTTACCGCTACATTACCTGCAGATAAAGCTATTATTGCGAAAGATATGTATGATAAATCTTGGATTGTACATGCAGGATCTCATGCTCCGGGTGAGTTAAGAGGTAATAGTTCGAACAATGATTCTTACTCTACCTTTTCTTTGACATTTTTCTATAAGATCAAAAATCACCGCCATCCATGGTGGGGTCAAGGACAATATTTTTAATATTAGAGCTTATAATAAAATTATAGAGCGGTGTGATTTTCATGCCGCTCTTTTTGTTTACAATACTGAAAATGTACTATTTTTCAGGCTAGAATCTAAGAATATATGTTTGCATATTTAGATGGAGATTTAACACATAAATCACCCTCATTACTTCATTTGAATGTAAATGGAGTGGGGTATGAAGTAAATATCACTTTACAGACATATATCAAAATACAAGCATTAGAAAAATTCAGGCTTTACACACATTTGCAGATACGAGAAGATGCATGGGTTTTATATGGTTTTGCTGAGGAGCAGGAGCGTTCAACCTTTAGACAATTATTAGGTATTAACGGAGTAGGTGCTGTTACTGCCCGTATCATTCTGTCATCGCTGACACCCGAAGAGCTGGAACGAGCAGTGGCAATGGAAGATGTACAAACCTTAGAAAAGGTAAAAGGGATAGGTGCCAAAACGGCACAACGTATTGTATTAGAGCTGAAAGGAAAGCTTGTAAAAGGTAAAAATTCTGCGTCAATACAAGCTTTCACACACAATACAACGCTTGAAGATGCGTTAAATGCATTAGTGAATCTTGGCATTAACAAGGCAGCAGCAGAAGCTGCTATCAAGAAGGTAAAAGATGCTGCTACATTACCAGTTGAAGAGATCATTAAACAGGCATTGCGTGCCTTGTAAAACGCTATAAGACACAGGTGAAGGAGAAGAGTAATTTTGGGTATAAATTTTTGTTTTTCATAACGCTGGTGGTAGCCATAGCAAGTGCTGCTGCCCGTGATAGGGGAGACTTTGATTTCGATTCACCTGATCCCAGCCCTGATACCCCGCGTGCACAAAAGAAGGATACTGCTAAGAAACTGAAATTTCCTATATATGATAAGACTGGTGACCCTATGGTAGATAAAACCCCGGGTACTATAGATTTTCAAGATCCTTCCAATATTAAAAAAACAGTTGAATACGATGCTGATGAGAATAGATACTATTTTACTCAGAAGATAGGGGATCAGTATTTTAGAGATCCTACTTATCTTACAATGGATGAATATATTAAATATCAGGCCAAACAAGATGAGCAGGATTATTGGAAACGCAGGATGGATGCGCTTACCATATTCAATAAGAAACCTCAATTACCCCAAATGTATAAGGAAGGGATATTTGACAGGATCTTTGGGGGCAGTGGTATATCTGTAAGGCCACAAGGTAATGTAGATGTAACCTTTGGAGGTAGCTGGCAAAATATCAAGAACCCCACTTTAGTACAGAGTGCTCAAAAGTATGGGGTATTTGATTTTGATATGCAAATGAATATTAACCTTCTGGCAACAGTGGGAGATAAAATGAAACTGAATATCAGCAACAATACGAAGGCAACATTTGATTATCAGAATGTACAGAAGCTAGAGTATAGTGGTAAGGAAGATGAGATTCTTAAAAAAATAGAAGCCGGTAATATAAGTTTCCCATTAAAGAGTAGTTTGATAAGTGGTGTACAATCCTTATTTGGTATCAAGACTCAATTACAATTCGGTAAACTATGGGTAACTGCTGCATTATCACAACAAAAATCTAAACGTTCAAGCCTTACGGTGCAAGGTGGTGCACAGACACAACAATTCAATATTAAGGCAGATGATTACGAAGAGAATCGCCACTTCTTATTAGCACAATATTTCCATGATAGGTATGATATTGCCTTGAAAGAATTTCCGGTTATCAATTCATTAGCTTCGATCAACCGAGTAGAAGTATGGGTGACCAATCGTACAGGAGCTGTTGATGGTGTACGTGATATCCTTGCCTTTATGGATTTAGGTGAGAAAAACCCTTACGAGGCATTTCTGGCTGACCCAACACAACCAGACGCACCTAATAACAACGCAAATAGATTGTACCCAAGAATGTTACAACATGCTAACGGGCGCCAACAAAGTGGTGCTACTAATGCAGCTGTAACTATTGGTTTGCAACAGGGTACGGATTTTGAAAGAGTTACAGCTAGAAAATTGAATGCATCTGAATTTTCATTCAATCCACAATTGGGCTATATATCTATGAATACACAGCTTAATTCAGATGATATATTAGCTGTTGCTTACAGATATACCTACAAAGGCAAAGTGTATCAGGTGGGTGAGTTTGCAGAAGATCTGCCACCGGATAGTACCAACCAAAAAGTATTGTATCTGAAATTATTGAAGGGTACTGCTTCTCGTCCGTCATTGCCTTTATGGAACTTGATGATGAAGAATGTATATGCATTAGGTAGCGTAGGTGTTACTAAAGAAGATTTCCGTTTGAATATATTCTATCAAGATCCGGGTGGTGGTGAAAAGCGTTACTTGCCAGAAGGCCCAAAGGCAGGTATCCCATTACTTACAGT
This sequence comes from Bacteroidota bacterium, assembly GCA_037144255.1. Lineage (GTDB taxonomy): Bacteria > Bacteroidota > Bacteroidia > Chitinophagales > Chitinophagaceae > JBAWXE01. Next base: position 5,758 of record JBAWXE010000048.1, read on the forward strand.
ATTAAACTTAGATAAACTAAATATACAAAATGACCCCTCTCCTGATGGGGTTTTCGACTATGTAGAAGGTATCACCATCAATCCTCAACAAGGTAAAGTGATATTCCCTGTATTGCAGCCTTTTGGTAGAGGTTTACAGGATGCGGTAGGTACCAACCCGCAGCTAGAAAGGAAGTACTTATACAATGTTCTGTATGACTCTACGAAAACAATTGCCAGACAATTTCAGCAGAATAATAGGTATGTGATAAGGGGTTCTTATAAATCTGCATCGTCTGCAGATATATTTTTAGGTGGCTTTAATATTCCGGCAGGTTCTGTTACTGTCTCTGCAGGTGGACAAAAGCTAATAGAGAATACAGATTATCAAGTAGATTATGGGCTAGGACGACTAAAGATTTTGAATCAGGGTATCCTTACATCAGGGATGCCGATCAACATACAATATGAAGACAATGCCACTTTCGGATTCCAACAACAGAATTTTATTGGTACGCGGTTAGATTATTATGTGAATAACAAACTGACAGTAGGTGGTACCTACATGAGATTGTCTGAAAGACCATTTACACAAAAGACAACTTTCAACGAAGACCCGATTAAGAACACAGTGATGGGTGCTGATGTAAATTACCAATCAGAATTCCCTGCCTTGACCAAGGCCTTAGATAAATTACCTATTTACTCTACTACAGCAACCTCATTGATCAATATATCAGGTGAGGGCGCTACATTGATGCCTAGCCACCCTGTGCAGATCAATGCACTGGATCCTGAAGGTTCGGTATACATTGATGATTTTGAAGGTACACATAGCGCTTATGATATGAAGTTTCCTGCACAGGCATGGTCACTAGCCAGTACGCCTGTGGATGCCCAGGATAAAACAGGTAGGATACTATTTCCCGAAGCAACAATTAGTAACGATCTGAGATATGGGTATAACAGAGCCAAACTGGCTTGGTATGCAATAGAGCCTACTTTAGTGGATCCTACCGGTAGTATTCCCAGCTATGTAAAAAATGATTCTAACCAACACTATATAAGGTTGGTACAGCAACTAGATGTATTCCCTACTGGTTCTTACGGTAATTTGCAAAATGCAGTCAGCACATTCGATCTTGGTTTTTATCCTAAAGACAGAGGTCCATATAACTTTGATGCTACTAACATAGACAATAATGGTAAGCTCTTATATCCTGAGAAGCGGTGGGGTGGTATTATGCGCCCAATAGACTATAGCGATTTTGAGCAATCGAATGTAGAGGTAATAGAGTTTTGGCTATTAGACCCGTTCATTAATAATGCTAACCCGCAAGGTGGCTCATTGTATTTCAACTTAGGAAACGTATCTGAAGATATCTTGAAGGATTCAAGAAAGTCATTTGAGAATGGTATTCCGTATCCAAAGGTGGTTACGCAATTAGATACAAGTGTATGGGGCTATATACCAAAATTTGAACAACAGATAACCAGAGCTTTTGACAATGATCCTGCTGCCCGTGCTGTACAAGATGTGGGTTATGATGGGCTGGATGATAACGAAGAAGCAACTTTCTTTCAAAAATACCTGACGCAACTAAGAAATAGGTTTGGTGTTGCCTCACCAATATATCAGCAAGCATTAGCAGATCCTGCTAATGATAACTATCACTATTACAGAGGTTCAGATTATGATGATGCCAATGTTGGGGTATTAGGTCGATATAAGGGCTATAATAATCCTCAAGGCAATTCCCCCGTAACAGATCCCAATGCTGCATATTCTTCAGCCGCTACAACTATACCTGAATCGGAAGATCTGAATCATGATAATACCATGAATGAATCTGAAACCTACTACCAGTACCGTATAGACCTGAAACCGAATATGCAGGTGGGTACAAATAATATAGTGAACAAACAGGTTAGTAATGTGAAATTGCCTAATGGTAATACAGAATCTGAAACATGGTATCAATTCAAAATACCTATACAAAATTATGATGCTCGCGTAGGTGAGATATCTGATTTTCGTTCCATCCGTTTCATGCGTATGTATCTGAATGGTTTTCAGGATAGTGTATATTTGCGTTTTGCTCGTTTAGAGTTAGGACGCAATCAATGGAGACAGTATTTATTCTCATTACAATCTCCCGGTGAGAATATCCCTATTACAGATAAAAATTCGACAGAATTCTCTGTACAATCGGTAAGTGTAGAAGAGAACAGTTCCAGGCTTCCTATACCATATATTATTCCTCCGGGTGTAAATCGTCAACAAGCTGCGGTTTCTACCGGGCAGAATATACAATTGAATGAGCAAGCATTATCTGTAAAGGTTTGCGGTTTGAAAGATGGGGATTCCCGTGGTGTATTTAAAGAAGTAAATGTTGATATGCGCCAATTTAACAACTTGCGTATGTTCATACATGCAGAATCTCAGGTAGGTGCCCCTGTACTGAAGGATGGAGACCTCAGAGCATTTATTCGTTTGGGTAGTGATTTTACCAACAATTATTATGAGTATCAGATACCGTTAAAAGTGACATTGCCTGGTGGAAATGCTACTGCGGAAACTGTATGGCCTGATGCCAATAATTTAAACCTTTTGCTAAGTGATCTGGTAAGTCTGAAAACAGAACGCGATAATAAGGGAGCCACAAATTATGTACCATATCAAAAAACAACTGCATCCGGCAATACGATTATAGTTGTGGGTAGTCCTAATTTGGCTGAGTCTAAAGAGATTATGGTGGGTATACTGAACCCTAAAAAAACTAGCGGTTCACCAGGTGATGATGGTTTGGCAAAATGTGTAGAAGTCTGGTTCAATGAGCTGCGTATGGCCGGTATGAATGAACATGCAGGTTATGCAGCATCAGGTAAAGTAAACCTCCAATTGGCAGATCTGGGTACTGTGCGAATGAGTGGTAGTCTGCATACCCAAGGCTATGGTAGTATTGATCAGAAGATACAACAACGTTTTAGAGATGATTTCTATCAATATAACACTTCTGCTAATCTGAGTTTAGGGAAATTATTGCCACGTAAATGGGGTGTGCAACTACCTTTTTTTGTTGGTTATTCGCAGAACGTCAGTACCCCTGAATATGACCCTTACAAATTAGACGTTAAGCTGAGTGATGAGCTATCAAGAGCAAGAGATGCAGCGCAAAGAGATTCTATCAAGAAGGCTGCACAAGACTTTACCTCTATTGCTAGTTTCAACTTCACAAATGTAAGGATATTGGGCAATCCAGATAAACAAAGTGCTCCTGCCCGTCCATGGAATATCAAGAATTTTGATTTTTCTTTTGCTTATACAGATCAGTTCAAACATAATTCATTACTAGCTGAAGATAATTTAGTAACTGAAAGGATGGGGCTAGGATATACTTATACCATCAAATCCAAATCAATAGAACCATTCAAGAAATACATCAAGTCGAAATCAAAATGGTTCTCCCCAATCAAAGATTTCAATATAAAGCCTTTACCATCCTCATTTACTTGCAGGACAGATATGAACAGAGTAGTAGATGCTACACAAGTAAGAAATATCTCTGATGGGCCTTATTCTATAGCACCAACTTACTATAAGAACTTCACTTGGATACGTACCTATACTACCAGGTGGGAGCTTACTAAGTCCCTATCTATGGACTATTCGGCTACTAATACCTCTCGTATTACAGAACCTTATGGACTTATTAATACACAAGCGAAAAAGGATTCTTTACTTAATGCAGTAAAAGCTCTAGGCCGAAATACAATTTACACTCAGAATTTCAGTTCTGCATATGCTGTGCCATTTTCTAAATTGCCTGCAACCGACTGGATCAATTTCCGTTTGAATTATGGGGCTACTTACAACTGGACAGCTGGTTCATTGTTAGATCCTAACTTGGGTAATGTAATCACAAATACCCAAACGAAAGGATTGAATGGAGATTTTAATTTCAAGCAATTATATGACAAGAATCGATTCCTGAAATATGTAAACATGCCCAAACCAAAGCCTAAGGGCGATGACGGTAAAGATGCTAAAAATGTTTCTAAATCTACTGATCCTAAAGACCCTAAAAATGCAGGAAAGGATGGTAATAAGCCGGCCGATACAAATTCGGGTAACGATTCTAAGGATAAGATCAAAAAGCCTAAAGGCCCTCTGAGCCCTACTGCTAAGCAGGATAGTATTATTTCTGCTATGATAGCTTCTGGCAAACTCAGTAATGCACAGTTGGATTCATTGGTGAAAGTTCAGGATGCTTTAGCTGAAGCAAGACTTAAGGCTGAGAAGGAGAAGAAGCGATTGGACAGAATTGCTAAACGTAAAAAGCGTAGAAGTGCTGCCCCTGAGATCAATGTAGTAGAAAGAATTGTTGGCAGACTCTTTACTATGGTGAAGCGTGCTACTGTAAACTATACAGAGCAAGCAGGTACTGTTTTGCCAGGGTTTACAGATAGTACTAAGTTGATGGGTATAGATAACCATACAGGCGCACCTGGTCTGGACTTTGTATATGGCTATCAACCGGATAAAAGGTGGTTTGAATCGCAGGCCAATAATGGAAGGCTAACTATTGATTCGTTATTCAATGCGCAATTACAACAAAGATTTTCACAAAACCTTACTCTTACTGCCAGTGCAGAGCCTTTCCCTGATTTGCGGATAGATCTGAGTATGAATAAGACTTTTAGCAAGAACCATAGTGAAATATTCAAGGATACAAATGCTACCGGGCCAATATCGTTCAGCCATTTGAATCCATATGAAACAGGTTCTTTTAGTGTGTCTTACATAGCCTTGAATACAATGTTCAAGCCTATAGGTGCTAATTCAAATGTATTCAATACATTCTTGGAAAATCGTCAGGTCATTTCACAAAGATTAGGAAGTAATAACCCATATACTAATGGTGTAAGAGACCCTAACAATCCGTTGTACATGAAAGGTTATACAGAATATTCTCAAGATGTTCTGATACCTTCTTTCCTAGCTGCATTTACGGGGCAAAGCGCCAAGAGTATAGCTTTGATAGATTATAATAATACTGGGATCCGTAGCGACCCATTCAAGTATTATTTCCCACTTCCTAACTGGCGCGTATCATATACAGGACTAGCTAAGTTGCCATTCTTTAGTGATATATTCAACAATTTTGTTGTTAACCATGCCTATACGGGTACCATGTCTATGAATAGTTTTACGTCGTCACTCTTATATCAGGATATATATAGTTTTGGTGCTCCTTCATTTTTAGATTCTACCTCGGGAAATTATGTGCCTTTCTATCAGGTGCCTAACGTTACGATTACAGAGCAACTAAATCCCTTGATCGGATTTGATATGGCTTTCAAAAATAAGCTTACTGCACGATTTGAATTCCGTTCATCTCGTACTGTTAGTTTGAGCTTAGTCGATTATCAGGTAAGCGAAACAAAGAGTACGGAATTTATTATAGGTATGGGTTATCGTGCTAAGAACTTCCAATTGCCATTTCCTGTATTTGGTGTTACAAAACTCAAAAATGACCTGAGTGTAAAAGTTGATGTAGGTCTAAGAGATGATATTACAACCAATAACTATTTGGCCCAAAATCTGGATATAACTACCCGAGGTCAGAAAGTAATTACGATACAACCATCGGTAGACTATATTATTAATAAGAACCTTACACTTCGCTTCTTCTTCGATAGAAGGCAGACAATACCATATGTATCCAGTTCCTTCCCTACTACTACTACTAAGGGTGGGGTGACGCTACGCTTCATTTTTGCACAGTAAAATGATTGTAATCAGCCATTTTTCTGAGAACCCTCATTAACTTTTTTGCCCTATAAATGTTACATTTGTATACTAAAAATTGATGTAAATGACAGTGCATTCTTTTGAACAACACTTTCAGGATAAGTTGGATCGTGAACAACAAATTGAGCCACAAGATTGGATGCCTGAGGAATATAGGAAAACACTTATTCGTCAGATATCACAACATGCTCATAGTGAGATAGTAGGAATGTTGCCTGAAGGTAACTGGATAACACGTGCTCCAAGTTTAAGACGTAAAGCAGTATTATTGGCCAAGGTTCAGGATGAAGGTGGTCATGGATTGTATTTATACAGTGCTGCGGAAACATTAGGTGTAAGCCGAGATGAATTGTTAGACCAGCTACATAGTGGTAAGGCTAAGTACTCTTCTATATTCAATTACCCAACACTTACATGGGCGGATATGGGAGCTATCGGTTGGTTGGTAGATGGTGCAGCTATTATGAACCAAGTACCCCTTTGTCGTACATCATATGGTCCTTATGCACGTGCTATGGTGCGTGTTTGTAAGGAAGAAAGTTTTCACCAAAGACAAGGATACGAGATAATGCTCACATTGAGCAATGGTACTGCTATACAAAAGAAGATGGCTCAGGATGCACTCAATCGTTGGTGGTGGCCTTCCATTATGATGTTTGGTCCATCAGATGATAATAGTCCGCATACTGCACAAAGTATGGCATGGCGTATCAAAAGATTTACTAATGATGAACTGCGTCAGAAATTTATAGATGTAACAGTAGAACAAACCAAAATTTTGGGTCTTACAATACCTGATAAAGACTTAAAATGGAATGAAGAACGTGGGCATTTTGATTTTGGGGCTATTAATTGGGATGAATTTTGGAATGTAGTGAAAGGTAATGGTCCATGTAATAAAGAAAGGTTGGAAGCTCGTCAAAAGGCGTCAGAAGAGGGTGCATGGGTGCGTGATGCAGCCGTGGCTTATGCTAATAAACGTAAACAAAGAGCAGCTAGTGCTGCCTAGGATAATTTATTTTTTCAGATCGTTTTTTATAATGTAGTTATGTCACAAACAACAGAAAAGAATAAAAACATGGAATGGCCTTTATGGGAGGTGTTCATACGTAGTAAGGCAGGTTTAGATCATAAGCACGTTGGTAGCCTTCATGCTGCCGATGCTCAAATGGCTATTGAAAATGCCCGCGACGTATATACTCGCCGTAATGAAGGTATTAGTATATGGGTAGTAGAAAGTAAGAATATTCATGCTTCTAATCCTGAAGATGCTGCTTCTCTTTTCGATCCTGCTAATGATAAGATATACAGACACCCTACATTCTATAACCTGCCTGATGCTTTAAAGCATATGTAATTGTGGGCGATATCAAAGTAATACAATGAATACAAAACAAGCACTGTTAGATTATACACTGCGAATAGCAGATAATGCACTGATAATAGGCCACAGATGTAGCCAATGGTGTGGTCATGGACCTGTATTAGAGCAAGATATTGCCTTGACTAATATTGCACTCGATCATGTAGGTCAGGCTCGTAGTTTATACCAATATGCTGCTGACCAATATAACTTGTTACCAGCTACAGAAAAAAACGCTGTCTTCTCATCAGCACAGTTACAAACTGTAGTAGATGGAGGTAATAAAGTTGACGAAGACGACTTGGCATATTTACGTGATGCTTGGGACTTTAAAAATGCACTGTTGGTAGAACAGCCTAACCATGACTGGGCTTATACTGTGGCACGTGCTTTTTTCTACGATACGTTTACAGCTCTTTTTTATAAAGAATTGCAAAATAGTAAAGATCTGATGCTGGCTGCTGTAGCAGAAAAGTCTGTAAAAGAGGCCAATTACCATGCTCGCTGGAGTAGCGAATGGGTTATAAGGTTAGGTGATGGCACTGAAGAAAGTCATATGCGTATGCAGAAGGCCATTGATGCATATTGGGAATATAGTGGCGAATTGTTATTAGCTGATGAGGTAGATCAAACAATGTTATCTGCCGGTATGGGCGTAGATCTCGAGATGGTCAAAATTGCTTGGCATGAACGTATAGCTACAATTCTTAAAGAAGCTACTCTTAATATGCCTTCTCAAACTTGGATGCAAAATGGTGGTAAAGTTGGTAAGCATACAGAGCATTTAGGATATATACTTTCAGATATGCAGTTTATGCAACGTGCTTACCCTGGTATGGAATGGTAATAGCAGAAAGTAGATCTTAATTATAAATACTAACAATTAGTCCAGTGAATGTAGATGGTGTATATGCTTGTCTGACTGATGTAACAGATCCTGAGATACCTGCTCTTACTATAATAGATATGGGTATTGTAAGGGATGTAAAATTATCAGAGCTACCTGAGGGTGGCACAGAAGTTACTATCAAGATCACCGCTACTTATACCGGTTGTCCTGCAATGGACATTATAGGCATGAATATACGAATGGCTTTATTAAGTCATGGTATGAAAAAGGTAAATGTAGAGCAGCAAATCAGCCCTGCATGGACTACAGATTGGATGACAGCCGATGGTAAACGAAAACTAAAAGAATACGGTATTGCCCCACCTCAACGCAATTCTTCTCATACTTTAGCTCTGTTTGAAGAGGTACTAGTGCCATGCCCCCGTTGCGAATCTTCTGATACAAGTCTTATTAGTCAGTTTGGTGCTACTGCTTGCAAGTCTTTATATAAATGTAATGCTTGCAAAGAACCATTTGAATATTTCAAATGCCATTAATGGATACATCTTTTTACTTTTATAACTTACAAACGTATACAGATGTACGAAAACAAACGCCAACCTATAGCATCCCCCAAAGCTTATATGCAACGTCAGTTGCGTAGTTTTATCTTGGCCACAACTATATTGTTTATTTGTTTAGCATTTGGTGTATTGGGCTATCACTATACCTCAGATATCTCTTGGATAGATTCTCTGCACAATGCATCAATGATTTTAAGTGGAATGGGCCCTGTTGTGGAGATCAAAACTGTATCAGGAAAATTGTTCTCATCCTTCTATGCACTGTTTAGTGGGGTAGCATTCATTACCAATATAGGTATTCTATTAGCCCCTGCAGCACATCGCATATTTCACCGGTTACATGTAGAGTAGTATTAGGATATGTTGAGCACTTCTATAGCCTTTTGAGCAGCCACTTGCCCGGCATCTTTTTTATTATAACCGGATCCAACTGCTATGATATCACCATTCAGTAACACACCTATGGAAAATACTTTTCGTATTCCATCCATATGTTCTTCGAGGGTATCAAAACAGATGTTGTGATTATTCTTTTGTGCCCAACTCAATACTTTGTTTTTGTAGTTGGTGTCTGTCGATTCGATACTTTCTATATTTATGTATGGCTTAATGATCTGTTCTAATATAAAACGACGTGTTCTTGCAAATCCCTGATCCAGATAAACTGCACCTATCAAGGCTTCCAGAGCATTTCCAAAAATATGACTCCTGCTCAGTCCTCTATCATTTTGATTGTACTGTACCAGCTTTTGCAATCCCATTCTCATAGCTACATTGTTCAGCGATTCTCTGCGTACTATACGAGAGCGCATCTCAGTTAAGTAACCTTCAGGTTGGTAAGGATATTTTTTAAAAAGGTATTCTGCTACTATAGCTCCCAATATAGCATCGCCCAAAAACTCCAGCCTTTCATTGTTGCTTGCTAGCTCTTCTATTTTAGAGCTATGCATCAATGCCAGTTGGTAGTATGGCAAATGCTTAGGCGTATAGCCCAGCAGATGTTCCAATTGCAATAATAATTGCTTGTTGGGAGAAAAAAAGTGTAAAATGCGTGATGTGAACCGACGCAAAGCTTAAGCTTCAAATTTTTTGAAAATCACAGATGCGTTATGGCCACCAAATCCAAATGTGTTGCTAAGTGCGGCACGTATCTTTCTTGGTTGAGCCTTTTGGAAAGTAAAGTTCAAACGTGGATCAAAAGCAGGGTCGTCAGTAAAGTGATTGATAGTAGGAGGTACTATGTCATTCACCATGGCTAGGATACTGGCAACAGCCTCAATGGCTCCCGCAGCACCCAATAGGTGTCCGGTCATAGATTTCGAAGAACTGATGTTCACATTGTAAGCATGCTCTCCAAAAACACGTTCTATAGCAGTTACCTCACTGATATCGCCTAATGGAGTAGATGTACCATGTACATTGATATAGTCAATGTCTTCCGGCATCATACCTGCATCTTCCAATGCATTCTTCATTACGTTATAAGCTCCCAATCCTTCCGGATGTGGTGCTGTTAGGTGATAAGCATCTGCGCTCATGCCACCGCCTGCTACTTCGGCAATGATTGTAGCACCGCGACGTTTTGCGTGTTCATATTCTTCAAGCACTAAAGCACAACCACCTTCACCTAGTACAAAACCATCACGATCCAAGTCAAATGGGCGACTGGCTGATTTAGGATCATCATTACGCTCAGAAAGGGCTTTCATTGCATTGAATCCACCAATGCCTGCTTCCGTTACCACAGCTTCAGAGCCACCACATACAAAAGCATCAGCTTTACCGATACGTATGTAGTTGAAGGCATCAATTATAGCATTGGTGGACGATGCACATGCACTGACAGTAGCAAAGTTCGGTCCACGGAATCCATATTTCATGGAAATGTGTCCGGATGCTATGTCCAATATGAGTTTGGGGATAAAGAATGGATTAAATCGAGGAGTACCATCACCTGCACTGTAGTTTTTCATTTCTTCAATGAACGTGATCATACCACCTATACCCGACGCCCAGATAACACCCACTCGGTCATGGTTGATACCTTCTTCTGTCAAACGTGCATGACGTACAGCTTCGTCAGCTGCTACTAATGCAATTTGAGAAAAGCGATCGAGCTTACGAGCTTCCTTACGGTCAAAGTGATTTTCGGGATTGAAATCCTTGAGTTCGCAAGCAAACTTCGTCTTGAATTTTGTTACGTCAAACTGTTTAATGAAATCGGCACCCGAAACTCCATTAACTAATCCCTCCCAATACGTAGGTACGGTATTTCCCAATGGCGTCAGGGCACCGATACCGGTAACGACAACGCGTTTAAACGGCAAATTCATTAACAATTTCAGTTACTGTGTGGGTGATAAATTACTTTACGTGTTCTTCCAAATATGAAACAGCTTGACCAACAGTTGTGATGGTTTCTGCTTGTTCATCAGGAATAGAAATATTGAATTCTTTTTCGAATTCCATGATCAGTTCTACTGTATCAAGTGAATCCGCACCTAGATCATTAGTGAAGCTTGCTTCTGGAGTTACCTCAGATTCGTCAACACCTAATTTATCTACAATGATTTTCTTTACGCGATTTGCAATTTCAGACATGGTTAATGCAATTTAAATTTTATGGTGCAAAAATATACTTTTTGAGAAAATGCAAAAGAGAATAAACATTTATTTATAAAGAAACCCAAAGATAGGGCGCAATTCCCGTTTTTTCTGCATTTTACCGCTTTATATACTATTTTTTCGTTCTTCGATGATCTTTCCATCACGCATCATCAACGTTCTGTCGGTCATTTCAGCTAATTCCTCATTATGTGTCACCATAATAAAGGTTTGATTGAATTGTTTACGTAAATATAAAAATAATTCATGTATCGCTTTCGCATTTACGCTATCCAGATTGCCTGTAGGTTCATCTGCCATAATAATGGATGGTCTATTCACTAATGCACGTGCTATAGCCACTCTCTGTTGTTCACCACCTGATAGTTCAGATGGTTTATTGACCAGCCTACCGCTTAATCCTACCACATCCAACATTTCAGAGGCGGTTTTTATAGCTTCCAGCCTTCCTTTGCCGTTTATCCATAAGGGTATCGCTACATTCTCAACAGCACTGAATTCTGGCAACAAATGATGGAACTGGAATACAAAGCCCATATGTTTATTTCTGAAACCTGCTTGTTTCTTAGATGCTAACCTCGAAATATTCACATTATCTATAGTTACAGTACCTGCATCTGGCTTGTCCAGCGCACCTAACAAGTGCATTAGGGTACTTTTACCTGCACCTGAGGGACCTGTAATTGAAATGATCTCACCTTTTGCTACTTCCAAGGATACTCCGGCCACTACTGTGAGACTGGAATACTTTTTGATGAGGTTTTGAGCAACAAGCATGCTGTAAAAATGCCTCAAATTGACTGCAATACCAATTATTCTTTCATAAATAACAGATGTTGATTATGCTTATTTGAAAACTATACTTCTAACGATAACGGAATAAAATTTGTATTTGTTAAATGAAAACTTACATTTGCCAAAATTGATAATAAAATAAAACAATTAATAATATGTTTTGGACCTTAGAACTAGCATCACATCTCGAAGACGCACCGTGGCCTGCTACTAAAGATGAGCTTATCGATTATGCCATTCGCTCAGGTGCACCTCTTGAAGTGGTAGAGAACCTCCAAGAACTGGATGACGAAGGTGAGATATACGAAGGCATAGAAGATATCTGGCCCGACTATCCTACACAAGAGGATTTCTTCTTTAATGAGGATGAGTATTAAAAAATTTTCAAACAAAAAGCCGTCTCAACAGACGGCTTTTTTATAATTCTTTCTTAGCATTATTACTGGCATCTTTCCAATACTCTTTCCATTCCTCAGGGCTTAGTGCATCCGCCACATCAAAGTCCCCTATCTTTGTTCTTTTCAATTCTTGCAAGTAAGCGCCACATCCCAATGCCTCCCCCATATCCTGTGCCAGAGAGCGTATATACGTGCCGGTAGAGCACAATACACGAAAATGTACTTCCGGCAATTTGATATCTGTTATTTCAAATTCAGAGATGGTAACCGGTCTTGCTTCCATTACAATGTCTTCTCCTTTTCTTGCCAATTCGTAAGCACGCTTACCATCTTTTTTTATGGCAGAATGTGCAGGCGGTTTTTGTTGAATCGCTCCTATGAATTGCTGCGTGGCTTTATGTATTTCTTCATTAGTAAGATGTGCAAATGGTTTAATATCTTGAGGTTCACTTTCTTTATCGTAAGTCTCTGTTACAGCACCTAAATGAAATATGCCTGTATATTCCTTAGGCAATTTTTGATAATCACTGATCTTTTTGGTGTATTCTCCTGTACAGCATATCAGCAAGCCTGTAGCTAATGGATCCAAAGTACCTGCATGACCTATTTTTACCCTGAAAGTAATTTTCAATTTATTCACTACATCAAAAGATGTCCATCGATAGGGCTTATCCACCAATATCACGGTACCTTTCTTCAATTCTGCAGGCAGGGGCAGTTGTTTCATGGTTGCAAATGTAAACCCAAACCTATAAAGGGAGCTTATTTTTTTAAA
>JBAWXE010000049.1:0-18722 GCA_037144255.1 Bacteroidota bacterium
CCGCTGCCGTGGTATCTAATGTCTTTATTAGGCAAATAGATAATATTTTCATTTATTTATCTTTAATGCTATTTTTTCGTCGAATTCCTTATTCTCTCTGGCGCGAGTTTGTAGCCTTGCCTTGTGTCTTGGCTAACTCGTGACTGAATTAGTCAGCCGATTTGCAATCGGCATTTTTCATTCAATAGCTAAATATACTCAACTATTTGTTGGGCTTTTTTTATGTATTTTCAATCATGCCTACAGGTTGAATATGAGAGATATTTAAGTGAAAGGGGATGTCTAAGGCTCAGCTTGCATGTACCTTGCAGATGCTTGCATTTGCCCTGCATCAGCTTGCATTTAGTGTGCATCATCTGTGCATTTACCTTGCATTATCTGTGCATTTGCCATGCATTTTTAAATGGTAAAGAGAGATTAGCGATTGATAATCAATTAGTTGTGGTAATTATGGCTTGCATTTTCATAGTGTTTAGTTTTTTAGTATTCTGAGCTTTGGGAAGGCTTAGAATTTGACACAAAGATACGAAATGGAGGTAGGGGTATCCAAATATTTTATGCACTTTTTATTGAACAATTTACAAAACACTGGCGCGGATTTGCAACCCGTGCCAGTGTGGGTTCTTTACTCCTTACTTACTCCCCACTTCGAAAACTTGATCAGAGAACGGAGGGCTATCAGGTATCTTAATTGTATTGAAATCAAACTTCACCGCATGGTGGCAGGTATTGCAGGTATTGGTCAGTAGGGTATAGCTACTTCTGAATGCTCCCAGGTCTTTATTTTTTATCGCATTGTTCACACTATCCAGTGCAGGTTGTAGCATAGGTACTTGTGCCACTTCTATTCTATCAGTTACATATTTTTTGATGTTGTCCAGTGTCTCCTCTATTTCCTGCACCTCAAAATCTGCCAGCTTCCAATTCTCATGCTGCCCTGCAAACCATAGCTTACAATGGTGTATTTGTATCTCGGTCATAAACTCTCCCAATCCCGGCCTGTAAGTATTGGCTATCTTCTTTTCCAGACTATCTATTCTGCTCAGTAGCAATGGGGTATGGTCCACTACAGCTTCTTTACAACTAATAACTGTGATGGTTAGTATACAGAGTATGATAATGCGTTTCATACCCCAAAGTTACAGTTTGTATATATTAGTAGTTATACACACAGGGCCATTAATAATCTTGCGTTAATAATAAATAATGTATTGCTAAGCTTCTGATGTATACTTATATTTATATCCCCCAATAACTTTAATAAAAGGCTATGTCTTTGCTAGCTCGCTTGTTTTGTATAACATCTTTTCTGGCATTCTATATCAATGCCGGCCAGCTCTATGCAGCTGCCAAAAAGAATAACAAACACGTAGACCCTCAGGAAGCACAGACTATATTAAGCACCATTTCTCTCAAAATATTAGAACGCGACACATCGCTTATTATCGATGAGATAGACCATGCACGAGATCGTTTTATCCTTGGTAAGAACGATAATGAATTAGCACCTCTGTATTATTGTTACATCCTATACTACACAGGTACCAGCAAAGACTCTTGCAATAAATATTATGCACTCTCTCTCGATCTGGCAGACAGGACAAATAATGATTCCCTCAGAGCTCGTCTATATCTCTACGATGCTAACAGGCATCGCGATGAGGCCGGCAAAGTATCAGCATTGAAAAAAGCTGAGGATTATGCCAGGCGTTCTGCCAACATTCAACTGCAGGCCAAAACCAGTATGCTCTTGGGAAATTACTTTTTTACCAGAGACCCCGCTAAATGTATAGAATATGAAAACAGGGCCGCATCATTAGCTACACAGCTCAATGATCAGGAGCGTTTGGTACAGTGCATGCAGAACCTAGCTTTTACTTATGATGAGACTTTGCACGATTATCCCAAAGCTATAGAGTATGTGCAGGCGGCTATCACTATCAATAAAGAACTGAAGGAGGTTTCAGCCGAGGCAAATATGCTCAAATATCTGGGCATGTTACAAGGTAAGTTGGGCGAACTTACAGAGGCAAAACTGAGTATCGCTCAGGCCATAGATAAATTCACCTCTGTCAATAATGAAAAGGGCATTGCTGTTTGTTATTTTGATATGGCTTCTGCTTTCGAGCAGGTACATCTGTTAGATTCTGCTATTTATTATTTGAAATTTGCCAAAAGCATTTGGGAAAAACAAGAAGATCCTACCACAGTTTTCGAGCAACGAATATTTCTTATTAATGTTGTCCTAATGCGTATTTACATTGCTTCTAATCAGTCCCGTTTGGCTTACGATGTCTATTCCGAAAACAAACCTTACGAATCATCAGATAATGTGCACTGGCAGTCCCGTTTGGATTTTTATAAGCTCAGTCGCGAATATTTTCTCAATACAGGAAATAATAGGCCGGCAAAAGAGTATCTCACTATTTATAATGCATTAAAAGACAGTCTTTTACAGCAGTCTGTCATTGTTCAGTAAACATTAGTGCATTTACTTGTTTAATATTCTTCTTTGTTATTATTTTTACATTGTATTGTAGGTTACTAGTAAAGAGATCATTTCATAAGTTCCATTTTAATGCTTTTTATAGACAGGATATTTTTATTTAAAACCAAACTTATGTCTAATGGTACTACTAATATAAGTAGTGTCACATTATTTTTTATTTGTCTAATGTTTTTCTCTTCATGTTTCAGAAGTTTAAACAAAGAGAATATAGTCATGAGTCCCTATCTCGATTCGATGCGCAACATGGCCTCTCATCTTCCTGCTAATGAAGGGCATCCATTAAAGAGTATTCAGTATCTCGATTCTGTATATGCTCAATACAAGAATGTCAATGTGCTGGATAAGTTTAGATATTATGTTTTCTGCTGCAATGTTTATCAGGTACAATTATCAGATGATAAGAAAGCTATGCTATATGCAGATAGTTTGGTAGATATTATAGAAAAGCACAGTGCACATTACAATTTTACAACAGAGCCTGCTCTCGCTTATTATTCCAAAGGTGATGTGCATTTTTGCACAGGGATTTTATAGCGATGCCTATGATTACTACTATAAAGCTAAAAAAGCTGCTACCGACAAGTTCGAAGCTTGTGAGATGGGCGATTATAATTATAGATTAGGAATGGTATTATATAAACAGGAAAAATATGCAGAAGCCGCTAATTATTTCAAAGAGTGTTATGATCAAACTTCTACATGTGGCGATCAGTATTTTAATGTCTTTTATCGTAAGCAAGAAGTATTAAATAATACAGCACTTAGTTTCTTTAAAAATGGTCATCTCGATTCTGCACTTGAATATTATAATAAGGCTCAAAAGTATATAACTTTAAATTATAAAAAATATAAATACATACCAGAGGATGCATATCTCGTTGCTCAGGCTGTAATTAATGGTAATATGGGTAGTGTATACTACTCAAAAAAAGATTATAAGACTGCCGAAGAACTATTTAAAGAAAGTATTGATGTGAACAGCAAGCCTGGTCATGACCTAAATGATGGGCAGCTTACAAAGGTGAAATTAGCTAATTTATACTTCGATCTGGGTAATTATAAATCCATGTTGGATGTGTTGACACAAACTAAAACCATTTTAGATACGCTTCCTAATAAAGCTGTTGAAGAGGGTTGGAACAATGTCATGTGGAAATATTATTCACATGAAAAGCAGCCAGAAAAAGCTTTCAATTATTTATTGAAATATTCAGAAATAAAAGATTCTATATCAATTATTTATAAGAAATTAAGAGACATGGATATGACCGAAAGAGTCAGCAGTCTCGAGAAGCAATATCAGATTAATATCCTTCGTAAAGGCAATGAACTGAAGCAATTGTATCTGGTCATTGCAGTGATAGTTTTGCTTATGTCTATGGTAATAGGGATGTTGGTATTGCAAAACTTGAATAAGTCTAAATATAATGTCAGGGTATTAAAGCATTTGAATGATCAGGTGAATGAGCAAAAGGTAAAATTGGAAAATGCATTAGCACAATTAGAGATACGTAATAAGGAAAAAGATAGAATACTTCGTGCAGTAGCTCACGATCTGATGAACCCTATTGCGGCAATTTCTTCTCTTTCGGACCTTGTTCTATTTGGATCTGAGAATCTTACAGATGAACAAAAAGAGTATTTGGAACTAATAAAAAGTGTATGTACCAATGCTATCACGCTTAGTAAAGAGATATTAGAAGCTGCAACTGCTATCGACCCAAAGACATTAGAAAAAGCACCCATCAGTGTTAATTCATTATTGAAAGATTGCGTTGACCTGTTGAGATTTAGGGCTGCGGAAAAAAATCAAAAGATTGACATCAGTTTGCCGGATGAGGCTCAAGAGCTATTGTTGAATAAAGAGAAGATATGGAGAGCTATAGGTAATATTATCGGTAATGCTATTAAGTTTAGTCCCGAATCAGCTACCATATGTGTTGGGTTAAGATATATTGAAGATGGGGCATTGATCACTATTAAGGATCAGGGTATAGGCATACCACATGCCATAAAAGATAAAGTATTCGAAACTTTTACTGAGGCACGTCGTTTAGGAACTTCTGGCGAAAAGCCATTTGGTTTAGGATTGTCAATTTCCCGACAAGTAGTTGAGGCTCATGGTGGTAAGATATGGTTTGAAAGTGAGCTTGGTAATGGTACTACTTTTTATATATACTTACCTCAAAATGCAATTGTATAGTGATAATTATTTGTTGTAAATAATTGACATTTAATTATTTATAATTGTTATCGATTGTTTTAGTTTAGCATATGTACTAAAAATATACTAATGATATTGACTTGTATTAATATCTAATATATGTTGTTTGTACGATTCTTTTTTTACTTTACATTTATTTTTTGGTCAAATATCTATATGTGTACAAGGGGTATTAAAGCAGGCTGTATATGGATGGTGTGTATACTATCTGCAATATGTGCTGATGCTCAAGTGCAGAACCTTATGGAGAACCCTGATCGGACATTTTATGGAGGTTTGGTTTTGGGAGGTAATATGACCCAGGTAGATGGAGATACATATGCAGGTTATTATAAGATAGGTATTAATGCAGGGGCAATAGTTTATACTCGTTTTACAGATGAAATGGCGGCTAGTTTAGAGATATTGTATTCTCAAAAGGGTAGCAGAGGTATTAATGTTACTTCGTCGCCATATGTAGGAGAGTATATAGAGAAGTATTTTTTAGATCTGAATTATGTTGAAGTTCCCTTGTTATTGAATTATTTTCAAAGAGGTAGTAGGCTTAATTATAATATTGGAGCCTCCTACTCTTATCTTATTGGCTCAAGTGAAAGATTGGAAACAGATCAGCCACCTGTAGTATTTGATCCATCTATATTTACTTTTCGTAAGGCTGATTTTGATCTGGTAGTAGGTATTGGTTATAAAGTTTGGAAGGGCTGGTTTCTGAATGCGCGCTTCCAATATTCGATTTTTAGTATACGTGATGCTGATAAGATACCTATTGGTTTTGGTACTCACGATCAATACAATAACATGATGGTTGTAAGGTTGGTGTATGTATTTAATTCAGAATCAACATATTGATAAACAATATTTTACAACAGTTATATAGTGTACTGATTTAGGATAAGTTATAAAGATAAGGCTACAATCACTCATCATCTTTAGGGGTAACATCTTCATAAACGAAGATATTAGATTGGAAGTTATTATCATAGAAAGTATTGATCTTTACATCTATTCCATGATTGCTATTGGTCCATTTTTTATTATTGATCACTACTTTAAAATTATCTTGTGCAGATTCTAACAGTGCACCAAATACATCTGTTTCTTTAGGTACTAATATTGAATAATTGCATCTACCGGTCTTGCTATTAATAAAGAAGAAACCAATTGCTACATCGTCGCTGGTCTTTATCATATAACTTTCATCATCGTTATAATCTATGATCTTGATATTGGCATTGGCATGATTGTTAAGGATCTCGAATTGAGTAGCATTAATAAAGCCTTGACCTCTTGCAAAGAGGGATGTACATAATAAGGTGATTATTAAGATAAATTGTTTCATGGGAGACAAAATAGTTTTGCAGTATATGGTGATCTATATAGTAGCTACTAATTATGATGTAAAAGTAAATAGAAAATACATATGGTAAATTGCCTTAACATCGCGACAACATTTTGACATAAAAATGAAAAGGCCCGAACCTTTTGTAAAGTTCGGGCGCTAGTTATATATGGTGTTAATTTCTATTTTTTAAATAAGCCTTTCAATGTGTTCTCAGCTTTGCTTTTCACATCCTTAATCACATCATTCTTTTTACTACTATCTTTTGAGCCTAATATTTGATTTTTGATCTCGTTCTTGGCTTCTTTCACTACCTGATTCTTGATAGCCTTAACGGTATCTTTCACTACAGATCTAGCGCTATCCACACGTTTTTTAGCTTCTGCAGCTATTTGTTCTTTTACGCTATTCACAGCATTTCCTGCTACATCTTTCAGGTCTGTTTCTACTGTTGGTTTGGTGATAGTACCGCCCACTTTTATAGCCATATTCACCTTGTCTCCTATTTTTATAGGAATGCCCTTTCCGGCAGCCTTACTGGCAAGGTCCTTGACCATAGCATTTCCTTGGCTACCTAAAGACGTACGAGGAACCGCCATATTTATACCATATTGTATTGTTTGATCGAAGCCATGACTACCTGCTACTTCCATAGAGATATCACCTACTTTGTAAGTAAATGGAGTGGTGCTTACACGACCATTCTCGAATGTGAAATAGGTTTTCAGGTCCTTCAGTTGTAAGCTTTTCAGTTGGCTCATCTTTAGTTTATCAGCTATTTGGTCTACCGCAGGGAAGTTGTTCAATGTGCCTTGTAATATCAATAACTCACCTTTACCTGAAAGAGAATTCATAACAGGCATCATATTAGCATCCAGTTTTCCTTGCATTGTAAGGGTAGAAGTCAATTTGCCTGAAATGCATTTAGCTATAGGCATCAGCATTTGCACAGTGTTGAATGTAGTATATGTTTTCTGTACATCCAGACTGCTTACATCATAAGATAAATGGATATCGGGGTTCTTTTTATCCAGCTTAGTAGAATAGGAACCACTGATCTTAATAGTACCATCCAATCCTTTGCCTGATATGTTCTGCATATTAACCGTTTGATCGCTAATAGCCAAAGCACCTTGTACATCAGTTAGGGTGAGATTATCGTATTGTATAGTACCTGCAGCTGCAAGTAAAGTAATGTTGAGATTAGAAGGTACCAGGAATGGCCCGGTGCTAGCAGTCTTGGCAGGTGTAGTAGTAGATGGTGTGCCCATCCATTTGTTCACATCTATCTTATCTGCAGCCACATGTAGAGAGCCTGTCAGAGATTCATTATGTAGATAATAGCCTAATAAATTATCTATGCTACCATCTCCACTGAAGATGGTTTTCATATATTGACCTTTCATGTTAGAAACCGTTACATTCTTAGGGTTGAATACTAACATCAGGCTATATATGTTCACACCATCAGGGTAATCTTTAGAAGCATACATGAGATTGGCAATACCAATAGAGCCATTTGCATCCAATTGATCGTAGTGCTGTTGGGAGGCCGCAGATATAGAGCCTTTTACAGATACATCAGCATTGATGATACCAGCCATCTTGGTGCCTTCCTCCATTTTCATGAATTTACTCATTTGAGAGAGGTCTATCTTACCTTTCATAGAAGCATCTACCCAAGGGTTAGAAATAGGGGTTTTCATGAGCAAGTGGAAATCGAAAGGTTCAGCGCCAAATTCAATATGTCCTTTTTCTATGTCCACAATTGTATGATCTGTAACACCATCCGGGTTATTGGCTTGCATTTTTATCTGAATGTTAGATACTTTCTCAGGTAGGCTAGGGTATTGGAAAGAGCCATTTTCTACTGAAAGGTTCACCGTGTAAGCAGGCATTTGCTTGCTGTTGTAGGTACCTTTAATAAGGCCATTTAAAGAAGCTTTACCGCTGGTCTTGATATCTTTGAAATTGTTTTGATAGATGCCAGGTACCATAGACAAGATATCTTTGAAATCGTTAGAAGGGGTTTTGAATTGGATATCCATTTTCATATTTACGGTATCGGGCATTTGTACGTAACCACTGGTACTCATGCGCAGACCATTCAGTTGTATCTTATCTGTGTTGAATGAGTATTTGCCGGTCTTGTTATCAATATCTAGATCCAGATCAACAGCAGTTTTTACTTTATACATATAAGGTACATTGCCATAGCTATAGCTCATTGCATCTATACTAGTCTTAGTGCTTAGTTTGAAAGCATCGCTACTGAAATCGCCGGAACCGCTATGGTTCAAGTTCTCCAGTATTGCTAACATTTTGCCTTGATCATCGCGATATTCAAAATAAGCGTTACTGATAGCATAATGACGCAGTTTTAAAGCAAATGGTTTAGGTGCAGCTGCACTTTTAGGAGTATTATCCGGTTTGGTAATATCCCAGTTACTAGCTCCTTTTTCGTTCACCAAAGCATGTATGCGAGGTGTTTCCACATCAATACTCTTAATATCGTAAGAGCCACTTATAGCTTTTAAAAGGTCTACAGAAACATCTATACGTATAGCTGCTATCAATGTATCACCAGCAAAAGGAGCTTTATTCACTATGCTTAAGTCTTCAATACCTACTGCCAGATTGGGGAAATGGCGGAACAAGGAAATGTTTACATCTTTAAAATCAGCAGTAGCATTCAGCTGGTCGTTCATTTCCTTTTTTACTAAGGTCATGATCTTGTCTTTGAACAAGATTGGTACTAAAATGGCAGTGAGTAAGAACAATCCTATTACTATACCTACGATCTTTAAGATACGTTTGAACAGCTTTCCTTTCATATTGTATAAATTTACGGTGTGTTATTTGAGCAACAAAAGTACTACTATTTATAGGAAGGTTTTGGAAGAACGTCCATATTCATTGGCTATTATCCTGCGCAGAAAGCCATCGCATTTTTGAGCAGAGATATTAAACTCGTAATGCATGATGTCCTCAATGTTGTCATAGCTCATGATATTTTTAAGTCCAGCCATGCCATCTTTATCATAAGCCAGCTGGCAAATAAGCCCAAGGATAGCGCTACGAGGGTTTGTATAATTGTCCATATACCCTAGAGCTGCGGGGTCTATTATGTCAATATCAGTATGTTCATTGAGGAAGTTATTGAGTCTTTGTAAGTGCCATCCTAAAGAGTGCCCCATACTGCCACCATAGAATACTGCTAAGCCTTCTTTGAGTGGGGAATTTGGGTAATGTCTATTCAGGTAAATATGTACCACCTCGTGAAAATAGTTTTCACCCCATCCGGCACAATAAATGATATTATCCTTACTATCAGATATGCCAGAAGGTTTGTCGCGATTGCCCATATCCGGAGTGAAGTCAAAGCCACGTATCTTTTGCATTTCCTCCTTAGTATTGGCAAAGTAGTAGCGTATTTTGATGGGTTCTAAATTCCAGGCTTTCTCCAGAGCGATGATCCTCTGAATAAGGCTATCAGCTTTCTTCTTACTGAATATATGGTAAGGTGGATAACAGAAACTCACATTTCTTACAGTAGTTGTATGCCAGCCTTTTGTAGTGAATTTCAGAGGGTTGATGAATTTGAAACTACCATTGTTATCAAGTTTCAGAAAATGATTAGTAATAGCAATGGTATTGGTATATCCTGCGCTGTCAGCAAATCCAAAATGAGTCTTGATCTGTACATATTCTTTACCGGGTTTCACATACATGATAGTGCCCTTTGCCATTCGATAAGTTGGGTAGTCGCTACTGATACCATATATGATCTGATCGGGAAATTTATATGCATTACAATCATCATCAGGCCAGTATTTACGGAAATTAGGCAGGCTGGTGTCTTTGAATGCTTTGATGTAAGACCTATAAAAGCGAATGGCAGCTTTTACATCAGTTTCCAATGTATCAACAGAGGGGTCGATGTGTATCTGCGAGAAAGATATATGTGTGGTAAATAATAATATAAATAGAACAACTAAACGTTTCATGCGGAAAAGATAAATAAATCAGTAAATACCCGAAAAACTATTTGTAAAAATCACTATAAAAAGAGGCAACAAAAACAGATCAAAACCTTTGTCCCTGAAGAGCTATATTGAAACCAGCTTTTTTTACTTCTGCTTGTTTTTTAGGATCCCAAAGAAGTGGGTTGGTATGGTTCAGGTGGATGAAATAAATTTTGGCTTTGGTAACTTTATCCATATCCTTGAACAAATGCATAGTCTCTGTTACCAATGGGTGCTGTACTTCCTGCACCCTTTTTGCTTGTAGTTCATCGTTTGAAAAGCAAGTAGCATCTACAAATGCTTTATCCACTTGTTGTATCTCGTATACTATGTTGTGGTCCCATTTTTCCCATTTATTGATATCGGGGATAAAGAGATATTTTACGCCACCAACAGTGATCTTAAAGCCTGCTGTTTCTGAATATTCATCGCGGTGAGGCACTACTAATGTCTCCAGTGTTATGTGATCACCCAGCGGTATAGGTGCATTTGGGTGAACAGGGTATATGACTATGTTATTGAGTTTTATAAGTTGACTCCAGGGGCCGTTATTCTCCAGATAAGTTTTCATTTTAGGTAATGTATATACCGGTATATTGCTGGTGTTCATTACCTCTCGTCCCAGTTGCATCAGCCCTGTATAGTGGCCTATATGTGCATGTGTGACAATGATACCTTCCGGCAGATATTTGTATTTGCCTTTGGTAAGTTTAGAGAATAAGTGCAACTGCTCTTTGATATCAGGTGTAGCCTCAAAAAGCCACCATTTATTGGCAGTAGGGTCTACTACAGCCAGGGATACCACAAATCTTCTATTAGATTCGCTTTGCCAAGCCTTGGTACAACAAACCTTGTTACAACCCATATGTGGGTAGCCCCCATCCTGCGCCACTCCAAGTATCTGAAGGAAGGGCTTGTTGTCATGTTGAGCAAAAGCTCCCAATGACGATATCAATAGAATAATAAGGGAGAGATAGTGCCTCATATGTGTAAAGATAATTGTAAATACAATGTTATTGGGAAGCTAAATAAGGTTCTTATTAAGTAAAATGTTCTTGTGTACAAAGAAAAATACTAATAGCACAGTATATTAGCCTATTGCTTGCTAAAACTATACAAGCATTTTCATCACAAGCATATATGTATAGAGTCCTTATTGCAGCTTTTGCCAATTACGATGCAGTGACAGAGATACCGGCCATTCTGAAGGAAGGAGGCTGTACAGTGGATATATACTGTGCCAAAGGATCCTGGGCCATCAAGAGCAACCATTATGATAAGTGGATACAAGGGGCCGGTGATGTAGACTCATTTCGTGATGACTTAATAGAACTAGCTACAAAGAAAGATCCTGCATATGACTGGATCATATTGGCAGATGACCCTACTATACGGGTGATGAATGATTATGTAGAAGATAACGTGGCACTATTCTACAGGTTGTTGCCCCTTACCAAGATTGAGAATAGAGAACTATTAGGTACCAAGTCGGGTTTTTCACAGTTATGCACAAAGTATGGCATACGCACCCCTAAATACCTGATATACGATGCTACCAGCTTTGATGTAAAAAAATGTGGCAGTTATATTGGTTACCCAATGCTGCTGAAAATAGATAAGAGTGAGGGTGGGGGAGGTGTATTCTTTTGCGACGATGAGGCAGCCGTATTGGCAACTATAGAGCAGATCAAAGAACGAGATAATCTTGTAATTCAACAATATATAAAGGGCGGTATCATCAATGTAGAAGTGCTATACAAGAATGGCGAATTGCTGGTGTACAACTACTCTAAAACAGCTAAGACACTCTACAATGAGTTTGGTGTATCTACCCAAAGGCTTTGTTATACGAATACAGAGGTAGAACCAGCTTTGCTTCAAGTAGGTCGTAGTTTTGGGGTGAATGGTTTTGGTAATGTGGTTTTCATATATAATGAAACTGAGCAAATGCATTACCTGATAGAAGTGGACATAAGACCCAATGCATGGATATATTATTCTAAGTTCTGTGGCAATGACTTCAGTAGAGGTGTAAAGAACTATGTAACCAATAACCTGACATTGGTGCACAAGGAGCCGGCATATGACAGTAAGGAAGTGCGAGTGATACTTTTTAAGAAAGATGTGGCGAGATGCCTTATAGATAAGGATCTGAAAGGCTTGCTGGGATGGATGGTGAATAAGAATGGTTGTTGGAAATTCATACCTTGGTATGATAGGGTATTGCTATTTGCTACATTAGGATATTTA
This sequence comes from Bacteroidota bacterium, assembly GCA_037144255.1. Taxonomy (GTDB): domain Bacteria; phylum Bacteroidota; class Bacteroidia; order Chitinophagales; family Chitinophagaceae; genus JBAWXE01. The sequence goes on from JBAWXE010000049.1 coordinate 12,348, forward strand.
ATCAAATTGTATTGGGAAGCTATAAGCAATAAGTTGTTCAAGAAGTCTAAAAAATGAGTAGATGGAAGAAACAATGAATGAATCGAATAATCTGATACTAGGGGTACGTTGGACCGCACGTATCATGACGATCATAATCATAGCATTTGTTGTAGTGACCTTCATGGACGAGGGTTTTACCATATTTAATCTTTCACCGCATCAGTCTCTGATGGTAATGGCATTTTTCTTGGCTTGGTTAGGTCTTGTTCTAGCTTGGCTTTGGGAAGGTTTGGGTGCTATAATGACACTTGTAAGCCTGATATTATATGTCATGATTGCGCTTTTTAATGGGGAGCGTTTTATAGAGGTTTGGGTATGTGTGTTGCCTGCTATTCTATTTCTTTTCTGTTGGTTCCAGACCAAGAATAACAAAAGAAGAAGGTAATAATTCAATAAAATCAAGGTCCAAAACTGATTTTTTTAAGTTATTAATCTTATTTATTTTTTGTTGTATATCAATGATAATCAGTTGGTTAGGTGCGATTTTGTCCATTATTGTTTCCATTAATAAATAAAATCGTGAAAAAAGGGAATAATTAGTAGATAAATAATGGAATGTATATAGAAATGCATACCTTTGCACCCCGATATAAAAACGTATCGGGTTGGGCTGAAAGCTAGAATGGGAGCGAATATTAGGGTATATTAAGAAAAGATTTAAAAATTATGCCGAAATATTTTGTTGTATTGAAACATCTCATTACCTTTGCAGTCCCAAATTTTACGGGATAGAAGATATTTTTAAGTATGTCACAGCGAATAAGAATAAAGCTAAAATCTTACGACCACAACCTGGTAGATAAATCAGCGGAAAAAATCGTTAAGACTGTTCGCAACACCGGAGCTGTAGTTACAGGCCCGATACCGTTGCCTACCGAGAAGAAGATCTTTACAGTATTGCGCTCACCACACGTTAATAAAAAATCGCGTGAGCAGTTCCAACTTTGCACTCACAAGCGTTTGTTGGATATATATACTTCTTCATCTCGTACAGTTGATGCACTTTCGAAGTTGGATCTTCCTAGTGGAGTAGAGGTAGAAATAAAAGCGTAACAGCTTTTAAGTTCTTTAAAAAATATTGATTGAAATCGGCTAATCCCGGCCCATTGTTGGCTACCGGGCGCTTGGCTAAAACATAAGAAAATGAAAGGTATAATTGGTAAAAAAATCGGGATGACCAGCATTTTTGAGCCTAATGGCAAGCAAACCGCTTGTACCATTATCGAAGCTGGCCCATGTGTGGTTACTCAAAAGAAAACCGTAGATACCGACGGTTATGATGCTCTACAGATTGCTTTTGGCGAAGCTAAAGAAAAGAATACGCCAAAAGCCTTAATTAATCACTTCGCAAAGGCAGATACAACGCCGAAGTCTGTAGTAAAAGAACTCAGAAATTGTTCCATTGATAAACAAGTAGGTGAAGCTATCACTTGCGAAATTTTTGCCGAAGGTGAAAAGGTTAGTGTTATTGGCACTACCAAAGGTAAGGGTTTCCAGGGTGTAGTAAAACGTCACGGCTTTAGCGGTGTGGGTGAAGCTACCCATGGCCAGCATGACCGTTCACGTGCTCCGGGATCTGTGGGTGGATCATCATATCCTTCCCGCGTATTCAAAGGAATGCGTATGGCAGGTCGTATGGGACAAGATCGCGTAAAGATCAAGGCACTACGTGTTGTAAAAATATTCCCTGAACAGAACTACATTTTAATTAGTGGTTCGGTACCAGGACATAATGGATCTATTGTTTTAATTCAGAATTAATTTTAGTCATGCAAGTTGACGTTTTAAATAGCAAAGGTGCAAAGACCGGCCGCTCAGTGGAATTACCGGACGATATTTTTAATATCGAACCTAATGACCATTGTATCTACCTGGCAGTAAAGCAATATCAAGCTACACTTCGCCAAGGTACATCTAAGACCAAAGGTCGTGCAGAAGTTCATGGTTCATCCAAGAAGCTGCATAAGCAAAAAGGTACGGGTGGATCTCGTAAGGGTAATATCCGTAATCCTTTATACAAGGGTGGTGGTGCAGTACACGGACCAGTTCCACATCTGTATGGTTTTAAATTGAACCGTAAAGTGAAGGATTTGGCAAAGATGTCTGCTCTGTCTCACAAGGCTCGTGCAGGTAAAATAGTAATAGTAGAAGACATGAATTTGTCTACTCCTAAAACTAAAGAACTGGCTAGCGCACTGACAGCACTGCAAGGTGACAACAGGAAATCATTGTTCATACTTCCTGAGTATGATACTAATATGTACCTGAGCATGCGTAACCTTACCAATACCAAAACTATTATTTTGAGTGATATGAACACATATGACTTGATCAATGCACAGGTATTAATATTTACAGAAAGTGCAGCAAAATTCTTCACTGAAGAAACAGCTGTTGCAGAAGCATAAACAATAATTGATTTTTCGTAACTCGAAAATATAAGAACAATGAAACTGACTGATGTGTTGATAAGGCCGGTGATCACTGAGAAAGTGAATTCGCAGATAGAGCGCAGTGGCCGCTACACGTTTGTAGTAGGTAAAGCTGCTAATAAACTAGAGATCAAAAAGGCTGTAGAAGAATTTTACGGTGTAAAAGTTGCTGAGGTGAATACGAATGTAGTACCAGCTAAAAGCAAAACACGTTTTACTAAAGCCGGATTTTTGGAAGGACGCAAGCCTTCTTACAAAAAAGCAGTGGTAACCCTGGTTGCAGGAGAGTCAATAGATTTATTCTCAATGTAAATCTGAAAAAGAAACAAGAAAATGGCATTACGTAAATACAAACCGGTAACAGCCGGAACGCGTTGGAGAATAGGTAACGCATATGCAGAGATCACAACCAATACTCCTGAAAAGAGTTTGCTGGAACCATTGTCGGGTACAGGTGGTCGTAACGTACAAGGTCGTCGTGCAATGCGCTACATAGGTGGAGGTAACAAGACCCAGTATCGTATCATCGATTTCAAACGTAACAAGCATGATATTCCTGCTACTGTAAAGAGCATCGAATATGATCCTAACCGTACAGCATTCATCGCTCTGTTGCATTATGCAGATGGTGAAAAGCGTTACATTCTTGCACCACAAGGTTTGCAAGTGGGTAGTGTGGTTATCAGCGGTGTTACTGTTGCGCCTGAAGTAGGTAATGCATTAGCATTGAAGAACATGCCTTTGGGTACTGTGGTACATAATATAGAATTGCAACCAGGTCGTGGTGGTGCTCTTGCTCGTTCAGCAGGTACTTATGCACAACTGAATGCGAAAGAAGAAAAATATTGTGTACTGAAAATGCCTTCTGGTGAGTTGCGTAAAGTGTTAAGCACTTGCATGGCTACTGTAGGTACAGTGTCGAATAGCGATCACGCACTACAATCAATGGGTAAAGCAGGTCGTAATAGGTGGAAAGGTATTCGTCCACGTGTACGTGGTGTTGCGATGAACCCGGTAGATCACCCGATGGGTGGTGGTGAAGGTAAATCTTCAGGTGGACATCCGCGTAGCCGTACAGGTAAATATGCTAAGGGCTTGAAAACACGTAAGTTGAAAGGTTCTGACAAACTGATACTGCAACGCAAAAACGGAAAGAAATTATAATTTAACAAGAAGGTTTGTATCGCTAATATAAAGCAATAACAATCAATAGTTTATACAATGGCTCGTTCAATAAAAAAAGGTCCTTACGTAGATGCAAAGTTAGAGCGTAAGGTAGAGGCAACAAATGATGGCAAATTGAAGAAAGGTGTGTTAAAGACCTGGAGCCGTCGTTCAACCATTACTCCTGACTTTGTTGGGAATACCTTCGCAGTACATAACGGTAACAAGTTCATACCGGTTTATGTAACGGAATTCATGGTAGGCCACAAGCTGGGAGAATTTGCTCCTACCCGCAACTTTAAAGGACATAGCGGCACCAAGCAGTAATAAGTGAATGGTAGAGATACCGAACACAATATTTGAAACAATAATTAAACATTGACCGGCCAATTAGTAAACCGGACATAAATAATAAAAAGAAAATGGAAGCTGTAGCTCGTTTACGAAACTATCCTACATCACCCCGCAAAATGCGCCTTTTGGCAGATCTGATACGCGGATTGGATGTGGAAAAAGCACTGAATACTTTGAAATTCAGTACTAAGCACCCATCTGTGCCTTTGGAAAAACTGTTGCTGAGTGCTATTGCCAACTGGAGAGTTAAGAACGAAGGTGTGGATGTATCTAGTGCCAACCTATACGTAAAGACAATATTCGTTGATGGTGGCCGTGTGATCAAGCGTATGAATCCTGCACCACAGGGTCGTGCATATCGCATCCGCAAACGTAGCAATCACGTAACATTATTTGTTGACAGCCGCGTAGCAGAAACAGTAAATAACTAAAAATAATAAACATTCAACTTTAATAATTTAAAGAATGGGTCAAAAAACAAATCCTATTGGTAACAGGTTGGGGATCATCCGCGGATGGGACTCTATGTGGTTTGGTGAGAAGAGGGATTTTGGTCAGAAACTTGTAGAAGACCACAAAATCCGTACTTATCTGAACGCTCGTATCAACAAAGGCGGTATATCGCGTATAGTTATTGAGCGTACACTAGGTAAGCTGATCGTTACCATTCATACGTCAAAGCCTGGTATCATCATTGGAAAGGGTGGTGCTGAAGTAGATCGTATTAAAGAAGAATTAAAAAAGCTTACCGGTAAAGAAGATGTACAGATCAACATTATGGAGATCCGTCGTCCTGAACTGGATGCTAATATTGTAGGTGAGACGATCGCTCGTCAAATTGAAAGCCGCGTAAGCTACAAACGCGCAGTTAAGATGGCTATCTCTACTGCAATGCGTATGGGGGCTGAAGGTATCAAGATCAAAGTTGGCGGACGTTTGGCTGGATCTGAAATTGCACGTAGTGAAGAATTCAAACAAGGACGTACTCCTTTGCATACATATCGTATGGATATCGATTACGCTTCTGTATTTTCACTGACAGTATATGGTAAGATAGGTATCAAGGTGTGGATATGTAAAGGTGAAGTATTGGGTAAGCGTGACTTGAACCCGAACTTCTCAGCTGGTTCTGATCGTCGTGGTGCTGGTGGTGAAACACCTCGTACTCCCGGTGAACAACGTGGCGGTGGAGATAGAGGTGGACGTGGTGGAGACCGCGGAGGTGATCGTGGAGGCCGCGGCGGTAACGCAGGTGGTGGACGCGGACGAAATGCAGGTGGCGGTAACCGTGGTGGTGGACGTTAATTATTAAAAATATTCATAGAATAGTTTATAAAATTTTGTAACAATGTTACAGCCGAAAAAAACAAAACATCGTAAAGCGCATAAAGGAAGGATCAAAGGAAACGCACAGCGTGGTGCCTCTATATCTTTTGGCTCTTTTGGACTTAAAGCGTTGGAACCAAAGTGGATAACCAACCGCCAGATAGAAGCTGCCCGTCAAGCGCTTACCAGACATATGAAACGTGAAGGTAATGTGTGGATCCGTATTTTCCCTGATAAGCCAATCACTCGTAAGCCACAAGAAGTGCGTATGGGTAAAGGTAAGGGTAACTTGGAGTTCTACGCAGCAGTTGTAAAACCGGGACGTATCATGTTTGAAATTGATGGCGTGTCTAAGCAAATAGCTATCGAAGCATTCGAATTAGCTGCTCAGAAATTACCTATCAAAACCAAATTCGTTATACGCCGTGATTATGCAGGTGAATAATTGAACCAGTAGTTTAACATAGTAAAGCAAATATTAAACATAGTTTATCATGGCAAAAGCAAAAAAAGCAAAGGTGGATGATTATCGTTCTTTAGACGATCAGTCCCTTGCTGCCAAGATCGGAGATGAAGAATTGCGATTGAAAAAATTACATTTCAGTCATGCGGTTAATCCGATCGAGAATCCGCTCAGTATCCGTCAATTGCGTCGTAGTATCGCACAATTGAAGACAGAACAGCGTAAAAGAGCATTAGGTTTTTAATTAATTTTTATAGATGTCAATTATGACTGAAAGGAAACGTAGAAAAACACGTATAGGGGTTGTGAGTAGCAACAAGATGGTGAAAACCATCACTGTAGGCGTAGAGCGTAAAGTAAAGCACCCTATTTATGGTAAGTTCCTGAAAAAGACTACCAAATTTCATGCGCACGATGAAACAAACAGCGCCAATATAGGTGATGTAGTGCGTATCATGGAAACACGCCCGTTGAGCAAGAGCAAACGCTGGCGCTTAGTTGAAATTATTGAAAAAGCAAAGTAACCTTATTTAAAGATGATACAACAAGAATCCAGGCTCAATGTAGCCGACAACAGTGGAGCAAAGGAAGTAC
>JBAWXE010000050.1:0-18665 GCA_037144255.1 Bacteroidota bacterium
CATTCATACTTTCAAGGCCGAAAGCGATATTCCTGTTATTCTTTTCCCCGGCAATCCTTCCCAGATCAGCCCTTTTGCTGATGCGCTTTTATATTTATCGCTGGTATCAGGCCGCAATGCCGAATTACTCATTGGTCAGCATGTAGTTTCTGCCCCTTTGGTAAAATCCAGTGGCCTGGAAGTAATTTCCACCGGATATATGCTCATAGATGGTGGTGTACCCACTACTGTTTCTTATATGAGCGATTCTACTCCTATACCTGCCAACAAACCAGATATAGCCCTTTGCACAGCTTGGGCGGCCGAAATGCAGGGGAAAAATTTAATATACATGGATGCAGGTAGTGGTGCCCGAAACCCTATCAGTGAAGAAATGATACATAAAATTAGTTCTAATATAGATATTCCTTTGTTCATTGGTGGTGGTATCCATACCCCTGAAAAGGTATATGCCAACTGTAAAGCAGGAGCTAATATAATTGTAGTGGGTAATGCAATAGAGCGAGACCCTATGCTCATTAAGGATCTGGCACAAGCCACAAAAGAATCCACATCTTCTATAAGATGATTTGGTAGCTTGGAATATATCTTTTACCTTTGCACTCCCTTGTTAAATAATACCCCTTTTAGGAGGGACAAAAGCATACAATATGAAACGTACGTATCAACCACACCGCCGCCGCCGTAAGTCAGTTCATGGTTTCCGTCAGCGCATGGAATCAGCAAACGGTCGCAAAGTTCTGGCTTCTCGTCGTAGAAAAGGACGTAAGAAACTTACTGTGTCAGATGAAAGTCGCCTGAAATAAACTTTAAAAAACATTTCGCCATTCGTTATACTTTCAAAGCATACGAGAGGCTTAAGCGCGAGCAGGATATTGATACGCTTTTCCATACCGGGAAAGCGTTTTCTGTTTTTCCGATAAAGTTCATTTATCTGCCTCAGCCACGCAAAGCCGAATTGTCGCCTGTACGGGTTGGGTTCTCTGTACCTAAGAAGAAATTCCGCCACGCAGTACAGCGCAACCGTATGAAAAGACTCATGCGCGAGTCTTGGCGCCTGCATAAGCACAGCTTATATACTGTCATAGCCCCACAACAGCACTTATTATTATTTCTTATTTTTACTGATAATACTATCACAGATTACGAAGTAGTACATACAGCTATGGTTAAAGGCATAGAGCGTCTTATTACTATTGCATCTTCATTACCTGACAATAATGCGTAAAGTATTTTCATACATATTCCTTACCATTATACGCATCTATCAGGCGTTCATTTCTCCATTGTTGGGTGCCAAGTGTCGTTTCAATCCTACCTGCTCTGTATATGGCACAGATGCCATAAAAAAATATGGCCCTTTCAAGGGCGGTTGGTTGGCGCTGAAGCGTATACTCTCCTGCCACCAATGGGGTCGCAGTGGTTACGATCCTGTACCATAAATACTTTTTGATTTTTGCGTTCCTAATATTTAATTTGAGCTATGTTTTATTCATTCAAAGGGTTTATACCTGTAGTACATCCTACAGCTTTTGTACACCCCCAAGCAGCTGTGACCGGCAATGTCATAATTGGTAAAGACGTATATATAGGTCCGGGGGCAGCACTACGTGGCGACTGGGGCGGAATAGTGATAGAAGATGGCTGTAATGTGCAGGAAAATTGCACTATACATATGTTCCCCGGTGTTACTGTTCTGCTCAAAGAAGGGGCTCATATAGGGCATGGAGCTATTATTCACGGAGGTATCATTGGGCGCAATGTACTAGTAGGCATGAACTCTGTAATAATGGATGAGGTAGAGATAGGAGATGAATGTATCATAGGTGCACTAACTATGATTACTGCCAATACCAAGATACCTCCAAGATCGCTGGTAGTAGGTAATCCGGGTAAAATAATAAAAGAAGTAAGCGATGATATGATAGGCTGGAAAACCAAAGGCACACGCCTTTACCAGGCATTACCCAAAGATTGCTACGATACACTACATGCCTGCTCCCCGCTGCACGAACTACCCGCTGACAGGCCCCAACAAGAAACATTATACGATACCTGGAACCAAATAAAGAATGAAAAAAAATAGCCTCACTTTCGGGAGGCTATTTTTTTATAGATCTGAGATATCAGCTATAATTAAGCTTCGTCAGAATTTACTAATTCGTTTACAAACTTAGCAACTGAAGCGATGCGAGCATGGTTCAATGCATAGTGGATGAATTTACCATCACGCTCAGTGATCACGATGTTAGCACGACGCAGGATAGCAAGGTGTTGAGATGCTACAGACTGCTCGAGGCGCAACTTCACATAAATATCAGTTACATTCATGCGTTTGTTCTCTTCCAGCAACTTAACGATTTGCTGACGTAATTTGTGATTGATGGCACGCAGAGTCATAGCAGCACTTTTCACAGCCATGTAATCCAATTTAATTTGTTCGTTGGAACCTTCGTCTTTGCGAATCACCAGCGTGTTTGCTGACATTGTTGTTTCCATTTACTTTAATTTTTCAGAGGTTATTAAATAAAAAAATAGTTCCAGATTTTCTGTAATACAACAAGCATTACTCATTGTATTATTATGCAAACATACATAAACAGACAATATGAACCAATTACATATTTCGAAAAAGAGTTAACCTCATGTTAAAAAACTCATGAATAAATCTTTTCATTTCTCGTAACTAATTATAATTCAATTACTTATTAATGTAAACTTGTTTTAGATAATAGGGCTCAGATGTGGATAAAATGACAAATCTATTACATGAATACCCCTCAAAAGCATACAATGCCCACTCATACATGTCAATAGTTTGAATTTCGTAACTCGTTATTTTAGATGTGCTTAATATACTTTCAGTTAATAAATCCGAGATCCCTGTCATCAAAATCTCACCATTTAGTGCAGTAACGATTGCCTTCATAACCTCCTCAAATGCGTGCTGTGGCTTTGTCAAGCATACGAATTCACTATTATACGTGCTTATATAATATTCTTTTTCTCTGGCAGGAAGTACAGAAACATAAAATTCATATTTCGATAAATTTTTATGATACTGCTGCCATGCTAGTAAAGTAAGTTTATCATCTAGTAACAATGGTTTATCCAAAACATAACAAAAGGCTTTTGCTGTTGCCAGGCCTATACGCAAGCCTGTATACGATCCCGGACCGCCACATACAGCTATTGCAGATAGTGTTTCTAATGTAATGGATGATTCTACCAGTACCTCATCTATCATTTTATTCAATACGGTAGCATGATTACGCATATCTGTATGCGAAAGCTGTGATATAACATTACCATCGCCTGCTATGGCAACGGTACATGTATCAGCTGAAGTATCAATATGTAATATGTAGTGCATCTTTCGTGCGCAAATGTAAGGAGCGTATTACTTTTGTGTACATGGAAAAGAAAATAATCAAAACAAATAATGCGCCTGCACCTATAGGCCCTTATAATCAGGCAATACAAACAGGTAACATGCTATTCGTATCAGGACAGGTAGCTCTGGATGCGCAAACCGGAGAATTGGTAAAAGGGGATATACAAACCGAAACCCATAAAGTAATGGCCAATCTGAAAGCGATACTGCAAGAAGCAGGTATGGATTTCTCAAATGTGGTAAAGACCTCTATCTTTCTCATGGACATGGGTCAGTTCGCGCAGGTAAACGAAGTATATGCTCAGTACTTTACCGATAATTATCCTGCTCGCGAGACAGTACAGGTATCCGGCTTACCTCGTGGTGTGAATGTAGAGATATCTATGATAGCTGTAAAGTAACATTGACTCTATAAGGTATGCCATAGTATGGACATAATATCGTTAATTTTATGTCCATGGAAAATAATATACCTAAAACTGTCGATGAGCTTAAAAAACAGCGCAAGCCATATCAGGAAATACTAAAAAAGCATAAGAAGAAGGTAACTGGACTCGATAAGCTGGCTCTGTGGATAACAGAACATGTAGGAAGTATGAAATTCTTCCTCATCATATTTACATGGACAGTATTTTGGCTGGGCTGGAATATGCTAGCACCTGTAAAGCTACGTTTCGATCCGTTTCCGGCATTCGTGTTATGGCTGTTCATTTCTAATATGATACAGTTGTTCCTGATGCCACTGATAATGGTAGGACAAAATCTGCAATCTGCTGCATCAGATATGCGTTCTGAGGCAGACTATGAAGTAAACAAACAGGCAGAGCAAGAAATAGAAACTATCCTCTTACATCTAGAAAATCATCAACGTATCATGGAGGAGATCCTACATAGGCTGGATGATCAAAAGAAGGCCGAAACTAATTGACAAACAAACATATATTCATGATAGTATTGGACATACTATCATGAATATTTTATGCTGTCAGTTTGTATGGCATATGTAACTCGTGTAATGTATCTTTCACATGGTTCTTTACTATTCGGCTATTGCACAATTCCATAGTAGCACTCAGGAATGTTGCCAAATCTGCCTGAAAAGGATGTTCCATGATCTTTTTAGCTCTCAATTTGCGGAAGTATTGAATGGTTCTGTTTTTCATATAAAGTGTTTTTGCGTGTTCACTAAATAATAAAACAAATAGCGTGCCAAACTGTTCTAATGGTCTCTTAAAACTTTTTAGATCAGCCACAGCAAACACTTTTAATACATATATATTTTCACAACTTATTCTGCCTAGTCATTATACAGCAGCTTTTGTCACTGACAACTACTATCTATCTATACTATCCAGGTACAGGTCTTCTACCTTTTTACGCGCCCAGGGAGTAGCACGCAAGAATTTAAGACTGGATTTGATACTGGGATTATCATTAAAGCAATTGATGTGTATACGCTCACCCAATCCTTCCCAAGTATAGTACGCCACCAGATGGTTCAATATAGCCTCTAGCGTCATTCCATGCAATGGATTATTAGGTTGCGTTTCTTTCATACACTGCAATATTAATCAATGGAAATTTGTGAAGCAAAGACAATCACTATGTATTTGGCTTATTGTACCACGAGGGTTTTCTTTTGGTCATCTATCATTTGTAAACCCAGATTCGTATAGTTCGTGGTATCTCCTGTATTGAAGATCACTCTCACATTTGAGTTATTATAAGCCGGGTAATACCCCAGATTGTAAACGTAGCCATCATTGGGAATACTGATAGTATCATTGGTCTGCATGCTCATTCCATAGTTCACATCTACTTCTTTTATAGAACTGGTACTTTGATTGCTGATCTGCAAATAAAAATAGGAATTACTTGCATCCAGACTGTGTGTATTCACACCATCTACCAGAAATGCATCATTGATATCCCAGTTTATTCGCCAGCCGATAGCAGCACCTGTTCCTAAATTGATATGAGTGATAGTAGTAGCACTTCCTGTCAAAGTATCGCCATACAAGCCTGTAAAAGACAATGACGAACCATAAGGTATAGTATCAGTAACACCTTTAATAGTTAATAAGATATCAGTATTAGTATTGTTCTTAAATACAGTTATTGATTGTTTACGTTTCTCGCATAGAGTACCCCAGTAACCTACATAACAAAGGCAATTACCATTGCTACAGCTACCACCATTCAGGCAATGGATATTAGCGCAGGGTTCTTTTTTGCAGGCTGTATAAGTAACAAGAGAAAATAAGAACAGCGTGAATAGCGAGGTAAGTGTTATGTTCTTAAAGTGTTTCATACAATAGAGCTATTTTTCTGTATTAAGCAATATTACGCAATTGATCTTTCTGAAACAATGACTACCGCATACCAAAAAACGTCCCATACCGGTAACAGTATGGGACGTTCATTATTAATAGCAGTTAATTATTGTATTGCCAAGCTAATATCCTGATTGCTGGTAAACGGAAGTGATAAAGATGGGAAAGTCCATTCGTAAGAACTGGATTGAACCTTCACATTAGAGTTAGAATAAGCACTATAATATCCTATACCATAGGTATAGCTATCGTGTGGTATGGTAATGAAATCTATGGTTGCTGCGGCTGTACCATAATTCACATTTACATCTACTACATTTTCAGAACTTTCATTGGTCAGCTTCAAGAAGAAATAATCAGAGCTCACGTCCATATCTTCTGTTGTAGTACCTGTTGCCGGAAAAATATCATTAATATTCCAATGCACTTCCAAGCCTACCACATCTCCTGTAGTAGTAGTACCTGATGTATATGCGCTTCCTTGTAGTTGGTCGCCATAATTACCGGTGAAGGTCACAGTACCACCCACAGGAATAGTATAAGTACTACCATTTACAGTAAGATGAATATCAGTATAAGTATCATTCTGATAAGCGAGTGTAGTAACTGCCAGACTCTAACATCTGTTGCCTACGTAACCTACGGGGCAAGTACAATTACCACCACCACATGCTCCTCCGTTCAGGCAAGCAACACCACTACATGGGTCCTTCTTGCAAGCAGTATAGGTAACCATGGTAAATGACAAAATGGTCATTATGGCAGTAACGAAAATGGATCTTGTATGCTTCATAGAGTATCGTGTGTTAAAAGGATGAATGCTCAATTATTTCAAAGGTTCGCTAGCTGCCAATGAGAAACTACGCATGATCTTTACATTCGGGCCGTCTACTTCTGCGCCGTTCTTGTCTGTAAGAGTCAATGTAGCGTGGCATTTACCGGTCATCAGATTTTTGATGAAATATGGTTTCCATTCAGTAATGCTAAAAGTAGTATCACGACCGGGAGTATTATCATTGGTCAGTTTCACCTGTACTTGTATACTATCTTTAGACAGTTTGCCATTCCATACATAGAAGTCCAACATTACATTAGCTGTATCCTTACCCATATAATCACCTTTAGGACGGCTATAGAATATCATAGCTGTTTTAGGGTCTGGCAATACTTTTATTTTACCTGCAGCATCTACACTGAAATGATACATCACAGATGCTCCTTTGCTCTTTATCGACTCGTGATAAGAACGAGATAAGAACGCCATCAGATAATGCTCAGTATTATTGACTACAGTCACTTTATTAGTAGGCTCATACAATGCCTTGTACGGCATATTATCCAGTATGAAATGTATATGCTGACCTTGTGCAGAATTGTTACACATTTTGCTGCCGGTATCTGTTGTCTGCGACTTCAGTTCATAGTTCTTCACATCGAACATAAAGGTCAGTTCTGTAGAATCTTTGTCTTTTTTAGTAGCAATAGCACTTTTCAACAACAGTTGTGCATCTGCAAATTCAGGAGAGTTACCTACTGGTACAATGGTAATAGGCTGTATGGCCTTAACATCATTTTTGGCAGTACTGCCTTTAGAGGCATCATTATTGCCACAAGAGGCTGTAAACAGCATTACAGAGCCTAAAACAAGGGCCAAAGGAGTTGATTTCAGTAACATAGTATAAATTTTATCAAATCTACGTCCTTATTGCCAATATGGTTTGCCAATTTTTTCAGAAAATTTTAAGTTTTTTCAGCTTACATATTACCCGCATATCTGCTACTTTTGTTACCTAAACTACATATTATGCCCGGTTTTGAATTGTTTGGCGCAGAAGAACGTAAAGAAGTAAATGATGTACTGGAAACAGGCATACTGATGCGTTATGGTTTTGATGCTGCCCGCAAAGGCATTTGGAAAGCCAATGAACTGGAAAAAGAGATCTGCAACACCTTTGGCAGCAAGCATGCACAACTGGTAAGCAGTGGCACTGCAGCTCTTACTACTGCTATGGCAGCATTGGGCATAGGTGCCGGCGATGAGATCATCATGCCTTCTTTCACTTTCGTAGCTAGTTTCGAAGCCGTACTTTCTGTAGGTGCTATTCCGGTATTAGTAGATATAGACGAAACATTGACCCTCAGCCCTGAGGCTGTAGAAGCTGCCATCACTCCACGCACCCGTGCCGTAATGCCGGTACATATGTGTGGCAGTATGGCACAAATGGACGAACTAAAGGCTATATGCGATGCACATAAACTGATCTTATTAGAAGATGCCTGTCAGGCAATAGGTGCCAGCTACAAGGGCAAAAGCCTGGGTACTATAGGTCATGCAGGTACTTTCTCTTTCGACTTTGTAAAGATCATCACTTGTGCAGAAGGTGGCGCAGTACTTACAAATAACGAAGAAATATACAGAAAGGCCGATCAATACTCTGATCATGGTCACGACCATATGGGCAAAGATCGCGGTGCTGACCTGCATCCTTATCTGGGTTACAATTTCCGCATATCAGAATTGCATGCTGCAGTAGGTTTGGCACAGATCAGAAAACTCAATGATTTTCTGAAACTGCAACGCCGTAACCACAGCATTATACAAAATGCACTAAAGGCTGTGCCCGGCATCAGCTTCCGTGTCATACCCGATCCTGCTGGCGATACAGGTTCATTTGTATCTTTCTTCTTGCCTAGCGAAGAGATAGCTCGCGAGGCTAGCAAAGAACTGGCAGCAGCGGGTGTAGGTGGTAATTTCTATTGGTACGATAACAACTGGCACTATATCCGCAAATGGGAACATTTGAAGAATGGCAGCTGGATGAACCATATACCTGAGCAACAAAAATTACAATTGTTGCATTACACCAATCAGGCTTTCCCTGTTAGTGATGCCATCATGGGTCGTTGCATTTCTTCTTCTATCAGCCTGCTATGGGACGAAGCCCAGGCACAAGAGCGTGGAGAAAAGATGGCAACCATCATCACAGCAGTAATTGCCAAAAACACAGCCACAGTATAATTTTATCACTTTCTTTAAAGAGAGCGCATACAGATCATGCTGACAACAGCCGAAATACTTAAGCGAGTACGACAAATAGAGATCAAGACCAAAGGATTGAGTAATCACATCTTTGCGGGTGAGTACCATTCTGCTTTCAAGGGTCGTGGTATGTCTTTCAGCGAGGTAAGAGAATACTCTACCAGCGATGATATACGTGCCATAGACTGGAATGTGACCGCTCGTATGTCTCATCCTTATGTAAAGGTGTTTGAAGAGGAACGCGAACTGACCGTTATGTTACTGGTAGACGTAAGTAGCAGTTCACTCTTCGGTACACAACAACGCCTGAAACGCGAGCTCATTACAGAGATCAGTGCAGTCATTTCTTTCTCTGCAGCTACTAACAACGATAAGGTAGGTGTTATCTTCTTCAGCGATAAGATAGAGAAGTACATACCACCTAAAAAAGGTCGTAGCCATATTCTGCGTATCATACGCGAGCTTATAGCTCTGGAACCTAAACAGGAAAGCGGCACTAATGTGCAGATAGCACTTGAGTTCCTGAATAATGTATTGAAGAAACGCACCATCACTTTCATGCTCAGCGACTTCATCAGCCAGCCTTATGAAAAGGCTCTGCAACATGCTGCACGCAAGCACGATCTGGTAGGTATACAAGTATACGATCAGCACGACAGAGACCTGCCCGATATGGGACTGATACAGGTAATAGATGCAGAAACAAAAGGTATGCGTTGGCTGGATACCGGCAACAGAGAGGTACGCGAACAGTATACTGCTGCATTCGAGGGACATAAACAATATTGTGTACAGTCTTTCAGAAAGAGTGGCGCATCGCTCATGCGTGCCCGCACCAATGAGGACTATGTAAAAGTATTACAAGGCTTTTTTAAAGGACGGTAAATAATATATGGAAGCCTGGAAATTCATTAGAACCTATGGTATGTTATGGCTGCTATTAGCCATACCTGCTGCTACACACGCACAGAGCGATGCCTCTGTACATGCCAAGATAGATGCGGTACAAATAACCGTTGGCGATCAGATACGTGTATTCTTAGAGGCACAACACGATGTACAAAAGAGCAAACTTACATGGGCTGTTGTTCCGGATAGTTTCGATCATCTGGAAGTAGTAGAACGTGGTAAGATCGATACTCTGAAACAAGGCAATATAGAAATATACAAACAACGTTTGCTGGTTACAGGTTTCGATTCAGGTAAATTCACCATACCTTCTATGGTATTTGCTGTTACCCCTACAGATGGCGCTAATTACAACCTGCAAACAGATTCTTTCTCTGTAGTAGTACAAACCGTACCTGTAGATACTACCAAGCCTTTCAAAGGTATCAAGGGCATTTTTCAGGTACCTAGCAGCTGGATGGATTATCTGCTATACATCATCATTGCTGCAGTACTCATCATTGCCGCTATACTCATTACTGCATATATAGTCAGGAAACGCAAGAACAGACCTGTAGTAGTACCTGCTGCTCCTGTTATCAGTCTGCACGACCGCACCATGCGCCTTTTCGACGAGCTGGAAGCACAACAACTATGGCAGGCAGGTAAAGTGAAAGAATACTATACACAGCTGACAGATATTCTGCGTCTCTACATAGAGGAGCGTTTCAATACAGCTGCTATGGAGCTCACTACCGACGAGCTACTGCACAAAGCTCGTATGCGAGCCGATATGCAACCTTACTTCCTGCAATTAGAGCAAGTATTACATATGGCCGATCTAGCCAAATTCGCTAAAGCACAACCATTACCTGAGGAACACACTGCTGCTATGGCATCGGCCAGAGCTTATGTAAACGCCAGTAAACAAACCGTAACCGAAACTGTATCCCACGTATGATCAAGGCATTGATGGATTGGAAACATATCAGCTTCGCACAGCCTTTCTTTTTTGTGCTGCTACTACTCATACCTGTTATGATCTGGTGGCAGAACCGCAAGACCGCTGCAGATGACCCTGCTATGCGCTTATCCACCTTGGGGGGCCTCAAGGCTGTTGCCCCTTCGTTCAAGGTGCGTATGCGCCCTATACTCTTTGTATTGCGCATATTGGCACTGGTATTCTTAGTAGTGGCATTGGCACGTCCACGTAGCAGCAATACCACAGAGACCACCGATAGCGAAGGTATAGACATTGTACTAGGTATCGACGTTTCAGGTAGTATGCTGGCCGAGGATTTCAAACCTAACCGTATAGAAGCTGCTAAGCGTGTAGCTATCGACTTTGTAGACAAGCGCGCTTCCGACCGTATAGGTCTGGTCATCTTCTCGGGTGAGAGCTTTACACAATGTCCCATCACAATAGATCATAATGTACTCAAAGAACAAATAACACAGGTAAAAAGTGGTATGCTGGTAGATGGTACTGCCATCGGTATGGGCTTGGCTACTTGTGTGGATAGGCTACGCAATGCCACCGGCAAAAGCCGTGTCATCATATTACTCACCGATGGTGTGAACAATACCGGTCTTATAGACCCAAGTACTGCATTGGAGATAGCCAAGGCTTACAAGACCCGCGTATATACCATAGGCGTAGGTACCCTGGGCAGAGCGCCTTACCCTGTACAAACCCCGCTGGGCACACAGACCCAAATGATGGATGTGCAAATAGACGAGGCCTTACTGAAGAAGATAGCTGTAGAAACAGGTGGTACTTATTACCGTGCTACCAATACCAGCTCACTATCCAGCATATACAAAGAGATAGACCGACTGGAAAAGACCAAAGTAGAGATCAATACTTATCAGCACTATACCGATCTGTATTTCCCTTTTGCATTGATAGCACTCATATGTTTGTCATTGGAAATGCTGCTCAGATATACAGTATATAAGAGCCTTACTTAATTTACTCCTTTACCACTCTACTCATACTGCGCTTGTGCATTTGCACTTTTATATCCTTAGGCTGTTTGGCAATTTTATAGAAGAAAATAATTGTCGCGAATACAAAAGGAGCTACGCATAAGAAATCAAAGATTTGCCTATTCCCTGCAATAGAAAAAATAAATGCCAACGATATTATTAGTAAACTAATACCAACTGTTACAGTTTGGAGCTTAAATGCAGTTCTAAAATATAAAGGCAAAATAATCAATAACTGACCTAATAAGGCAATAAGTCCTGAGGTCAAAATTCTATTTTCGATTACATCAAAAGAGAACATGTTACCTTTTAATGTAAATAATCGAATTACACTAAGAGGTTCAATCAATACAAGAAATCCAATCTCATGCTCTATTCCAACAGGAATAAAAAGATTTGCAACAAGTATGAACAGTATCAATTTTTTATATTTCATTGAGGTACTCACTTATTAAGCAATCGGGCTATCAAGGTTCTTCTCAAAATTTGAGTAACTAAAAACGCAACTATCCCCACAAAAAATACCCATACGTTATATTTTATCATCCAATAATTAAAAGGCGTACTTATTACCATCCACTCTAAAAACAATTTTGTTTTCGAATTTTTAGAATCACCTGTAATTAATAGTACATCCAAAAACAATAGAGATAATACAAATAATCCCCAAAACAAACAGCCATATAAACAAACTGATATGCTTGCAGATAATAATGCTTGAAATACATTGAAACTCGGACAATAATTCCATGTAACTATAAAAGAGTATAAATAGACCGCTACAAAAACTCCCAAAAGGTTTACCCAATTTGTAAAAATAATTTTCATCTCATTTAGTGTTCTTTAGTTTTCCTAAAGAAATTGCTATCAAACAAATATTTATTACCACAACTACAAAAACTATAATAAATGTAGTGGCAATAAAACTATTTAGATCATTAACTAGACTTGATTTATTCATCTCATACAATAATCCTTCAAAACTGTATTTAATATCTAATGAAGTACCTATATAACGAGCAGCAATTAATATCCCACATAAGATATTTATACTTAACATTATCCTTAATAACTTTCTCATAAATGATATTCTTATTAATTGAATTAGCTTATATCCTCTATTCAAAGATATAATGCCAATCAATCCCTTATATATTCTCCTCAAAAATATGCCCTCTATTATTTGGAGTACCCTACCTCCATTTCGTACCTTTGTAGGGTATTAAGGTCGTATATTTTTATTCCTAAGGACCCCAATATTCAACCGGTAATGGATCGGTAATTTTTCGGTAATCATTCGGTAAAAAACCGGTAAGAATCGGTAAAAAATTGTCATTGCGGGCTTGACCCGCAATCTCCCCAGCCCATGTAATCAGTCTTTACATGTAACCCAAATGTAACTTTTGAGATCTCACAACACTATGAAAATCAATTACTTATCTTTTTCGTGTAACCTAATTTTTTTTCAAGAAAATGTAACCTTTGCCCCATCATGGTCGTCATCTCGATCCCGAACTTGATTCGGGAAGAGATCTCCTGAGAATTTGCAATTAGCTATAAAATAATGTGAAGCATTGAAAAGCGCGTGTAACCCAAATGCGACCCTATGTAACCTGCAACACACTCATTATCAATCACTTAAAAAACCATGTAACCTAAAAAAATTATTTCATCGCCTCTTTCTCTTTCTGTAGCATAAAGAGCTTATCACGCAGTCGGGCAGCCTCCATAAAATCCAGATCCTTGGCAGCCTTTTCCATCGCTTTCTTGGTCTGTACCAGCAGCTTATCTAGTTGGGCTATATTCTTATACTCCACAGCATCTTCTGCCGCCAGCGATGTCAGTGCATCACCCACAGCATATTTATTACTTTCATCATAGCCCTTTATATCCAGCACAGATGTCTGCTTGAAGATCTGCTCTTTCGATTTGATGATGGTAGTAGGCGTTATATGGTGTTCGGTATTATATTTTACTTGTTTCTCACGGCGGCGGTTGGTCTCATCTATAGTACGCTGCATACTATCGGTTATCTTATCCGCATAGAATATTACCAGCCCGTTCACATTACGCGCAGCACGGCCTGCCATCTGTGTCAGCGATCGTTCATCCCTCAGAAAACCCTCTTTATCCGCATCCAATATGGCCATCAGCGATACCTCCGGCAAGTCCAGCCCCTCACGCAGCAGGTTCACACCTACCAGCACATCTATAGTACCTAGTCGCAGTTCGCGTAGTATCTCCACACGTTCCAGGGTATCTACTTCAGAGTGTATGTACTTAGATCGTACATTGATGCGTTTCAGATATTTATCCAGCTCCTCTGCCATGCGTTTGGTAAGTGTAGTTACCAGCACACGGTCTCCACTCTTTATGCGTTTGTCTATTTCGTCCAGCAGATCATCTATCTGGTTCATACTAGGGCGCACTTGTATAGGCGGGTCCAGAAGCCCTGTAGGGCGCACCACCTGTTCTATCACCACACCACCTGTTTGTTCCATTTCATATTTGCCCGGCGTAGCACTTACAAATACCACCTGCCCAAGCAGCGATTCGAACTCATGGAAATTCAGGGGTCTGTTATCTAGTGCCGATGGTAGCCGAAAACCAAAATCTACCAGATTCAGTTTTCGAGATCTGTCGCCACCATACATACCGCTTATCTGTGGTATGGTCACATGGCTTTCATCTATCACCAGCAGAAAATCATCAGGGAAATAATCAAGCAAACAGAAAGGACGTGTACCGGGTTTGCGCCTATCCAGAAAGCGGGAATAGTTCTCCACACCTGAGCAGTAGCCCAGCTCCTGTATCATTTCCATATCATAGTTCACCCGCTCCTTTATGCGTTGTGCTTCCAGTGGTTTACCTATACTTTTGAAATAGTCGTGTTGTGCAGCCATCTCATCATGTATCTCATGTATGATCTGTGCCATCTGGTCTCTGGGTGCCACATACAGATTAGCAGGGAAGATGGCAGCATTGTCCATAGCACTGATACGCTTACCGCTCTCTATCTCAAAACTCTCTATGTCCTCTATCTCATCGCCAAAGAATGTGATGCGGTAACCATAATCCAGATAAGGCAAATTGATATCTACAGTATCGCCCTGCACACGGAATGTACCCCTGCCAAACTCGCCCTGACTGCGATTGTACAAGGAGTTTACCAACCTGTGTAATAATTGATTACGACCTACATTATCCCCCTTATTGATACGGATGATACCATTGGCATACTCAGTAGGATTACCTATACCGTATATGCAGGACACCGATGCTACTACTATGATATCCCTACGCCCACTGAGCAGGCTGGCAGTAGCACGCAGTCGCAGCTTCTCCAGTTCATCGTTTATGGAAAGGTCTTTCTCTATATAAGTATTGGTAGTAGGTATATATGCTTCGGGTTGGTAGTAGTCGTAGTAGGATACAAAATACTCTACTGCATTCTCCGGAAAGAACTGGCGAAACTCTCCGTACAACTGTGCTACAAGGGTCTTGTTGTGTGTGAGTATCAGTGTAGGTCGCTGCACCTGTTGTATCACATTGGCCATGGTAAATGTCTTACCCGAACCTGTAACACCCAGTAGTGCCTGAAATTTTTCTCCCTGCTCCAAACCCTCTACCAGTTGCCTGATAGCTTCGGGCTGATCGCCTGCAGGAGAGAAGGGACTAGCCATCTTAAAATCCATACTACAAATCTCATGAAATTATTGAGAGTACGCACATTTAGTGGATAAAAAAAGCCCCTGTATAGGTCTTAGCTATACAGGGGCAGTATCATAACACACTGCGCTTATTTCTTAGGAGCGGGTTTAGTGCTCTTTGCAGGTGCTTTAGGAGCAGCGGCAGCCTTCATGGCATCTTTTATCTGTTGTAAGAATGCATTGTTTGGATCGATTGCTTCTATCTTATCCATGTATATCTTCTGATTGTCCTTATCGTCCTTATTGTAGTAGTACAAGGTCAGGTACTGATAAGCCTGCATCAGGTCGTTCTTTTTCTTTTCTACATTGTTAGGGTCTACACTCGCTAACCACTTAGTATAGAAAGGAACTGAAGTACCCTCCTTAGCTTCATTGTCTATAGCTGCGCCTACACGACCACGCCAGTAAGTAGCAGATGGTTGGTCAGGGAACTTAGTTTCCATTTGTTCGAAAGCCTTAGCAGCTTCGTCATATTGCTTAGAGTAGTAGTTCATAGCACCCCACCAGAAATAGTCAAGCGCCAAAGGCTTAGGGCTGGTAGTAGTGATCTTGTTGTACCAGGTAGCTGCTTTCTTATAAGCTGTATCGTTATTGATCTGGCGGAAACCCTCTGCTATCCTTCTGTAAATATCGGTCTTGTCTTTAGAGGTATCAGCATCTACACCTTTGTAGAAGTATACATCGGCAGAATCAGATATCTTATTCATCAAGAAAATGAAACCTACCTTGATATAGTCATCAGACGTGATCTTCTTGGCATCTTGCTTAGCTACATACAAGCGGGCATTATCCAGAGATGGTTGTGCTTGCTTCAATTCGTAATAGCTGAATGCCAGTATACCATAGAAACCCGGTTTTACCACATGTTGATTCAGCAATTCATTAGCCTTACCAATAGCCTCTTGATTGTATTTTGCCAAATATAAGATGTACAAGTATTTCTCTTCATCCTGTGGTGACTTATCAGACATCTCCAGATATTTCTCAATGTTCGTTTTGGCCAGTTCATACTTTCCTGTATAATAGTAAGCATTCGCCAGATCGCGGTATGGTAGCGGGTTTTGAGGGTCAGCATTCTTAGCATTTTCATAGTTTTCCAATGCGCTGGCATAATTATGAGCAGCATACCAAAGTGCACCTCTGCGTGAAAATACTAATGAGTTCTTAGGATCCTTATCAATTATTTTATCATAAGTAGTCATGGCTTGTCCGCCACCACCATCTATTCGTTGATATGCATCACCTAAAGAAAGCTGTGTTTCCAGATTGTCCATACGCTGTATAGCGGTCTTGTACCAGTCTATAGCTTGTTGGTAATTACCACCATCTGTATATGTAATAGCATCAGCTGCATACTTGAATGGTTCCCAGTCTTTCTTCTTTGCCTTAGCGACTATAGCCTGGTCTATTTGCAGGCCCAGAGCCGCATTGTTCTGAGTATAGGCAATACGAGCCAACCCCGACATGTTGGGAATATCTTCCGGATATTTAGTAAATATCGTTTTTGCATTATCTACGTTTCCCAGGTTCAATTCTGAGATACCCAAATAATAGTTAGCAACCGGATTGGTAGCAGCCAGTGGTTCCAATATCTTCTTAGCACTTTGATAGCGTTCATATTTCACCATCTTGATACCATCATCCATAGTCTGTGCCTGTGTGCTGAAAGTCAGTGCTACGGCGGCACTCATCATTAAGATCGTTTTTCTCATTGTGTTACAAAATTTTACGTACAGCTCTTGTCGATACGTTTGTATTTTTTTAGTTTTTTATGTTAAGGATTCACTGCTGCGTCTCTTATCACTATGTTCATTCGCAATGGGAACATGTGTGTATGTCCAAATATCAATTGCCCTCTGTCTGTAGACATGAAGTTGGCAAAACCTGTACCTAGTCCCATATACGTCTCACGATGTATGTAGAACAATTTACGTGTAAAAGGATATAATTTCAAAGCTATGTATGCCTGATATGGTTTGTAGAACTGGCGTGTGCTATCGTTCTGTATAGATGCCACTCTTACTTTGTTCAGGAAAGATTCAGTTGTAGAATCTGAGAGGTTGGTCACATAGCTCATACCTATAAACCCAATAGCATTGGGGTTCTTAGCTACATAGTCCACTACCGCCTCATTGCCTTTAGCAGCATATACATTGGCTCCTAGTTGCGTACCGGGCAATAGTGAGTCGGTGATATAACGTACCGTACTGGAGCCCTGATTGTCTACTACAACAGTGTATTTGTTTTTATATGCACCTGTGAGTATACCTCTGATCTCATTGATGTTCAGCAAGGTATCAGTAGATGCAGGGTTGAGTATTACAGCTATGGCATCTTTGGCCAGTGCTACAGCAGTAGGTACTATCTGACGTTGTTCGCACATTTGTTTTTCGCCGGGCATCAGATTGCGTGTCACCAATATGAGACGAGCTTTATTCTCCAGAAAATCCTTAAAACATTCTGATTCCGGCTTGTAATGTGCAGTGATCTTTGCGTCCTTATAACTATTGAGAAAAACTTTCAATTCTTGCTCTATGATAGGCTGAAAAGTTTCATCCACAGAAATATCAATACTACCAGTACTGAGATTATCAGGATGTTTCTTTACGTCGCTATCGCAGGCTGCAAAAAAAGAAATGAATATTAGTGCTACCAACGTATGTTTGAACCACTGCATGGATGCAAGTTTAGTTATTATTAGATAGAAAAGAAGTCTTTTAAAAATCGTTGTAACAATAATTTAACAAGACTTTGCATGGTAGAGTATAGTCATTGGGGTTCGGAATTATTGTCTGAGATCTACCACACCCCGCCACAAACGAAATGCTCCATATAATAACATGATACCACCTAGAGTATAAGCTGCCATAGTACCCAAGGCAATAGAACCAAAGAATTTGATATAGGAGATAGCAATACCAAATATGATATAGATAATACCCATGCTGATATTCAGATAAGCTCTGAAACGGTTGTTGGTGGAGTTGGTCCGGTTACGGTCTTCGTTTGTCATGCCGGGCAAAGATTTTTGTTGTGCAAACATAGCTGATTTAATGTGTAAATCAGATAATAAGATAACGTAATAAGGTAGCAATTTATTGGGAACGGAAATGGAATTGACATTTTATTGACAAAGGGCACTATAGATATAAAAACAGCTATATAAAAGAGGATGTAGCTTAGGAACATAAAAAAAGAGACTGTGGGTTATACAGTCTCTTTTAACAATGCTAAAAGTCAATTTACTTTTTAGCAGCTGCTTTTTTAGGTGCAGCTTTTTTAGCAGGAGCTGCTTTTTTAGCTGCTTTTTT